>JASHRE010000487.1 GCA_030037515.1 Candidatus Sulfotelmatobacter sp. | reverse complement strand
CATGCCATTCTGGGGGCGGGTGGCGTTGGCGGCCTGATCGGCGCGTCGCTGGCTCATTTCGGAGCACCGGTTACGTTGATCGTCCGACCAGAAGCGTTGGCCGATTATCCAAAGCGGTTGAAACTGGAGAGTCCTTTCGGGCAGTTCGATGTTTCCGTGTCGGTTGCGGCGGAAGTTCCGCCGGTGGACGTGCTTTGGCTGACGGTCAAGGCGACGCAATTGGATGAATCGCTGCGGGCGATCACCAATCCCACGTTGGGGCACGCGATTGTGCCCCTGCTCAACGGCATCGATCACATTTCCCTGCTGCGGTCCAAGTATGGAACGGAAAAAATCATTCCTGCGACGATTGCAGTGGAGTCGGAACGCCTCGCGCCGGGACACATCCTCCATCGCTCGCCATTTGCACGCCTGAACGTTTCCTCTGTCGGACGCCGGCTGCTCGAAGGCACGTTTCAACGGTTGCAATCGCTCGGCTTCGAATGCAGATTCATCGATCACGAGCCGACGCTGATGTGGAGCAAATTGGTTTTTCTGGCTGCATTCGCGTTGTGCACCACGGCTTCAGACAAGACGACGGGAGAAATCCTGGGCGATCCGGAGTGGGCGCGATTGGGATTGGGCTGCATACGCGAGACGTCTGCGGTTGCGGTCGCCGAAGGCGCACACATCGACGCCGACGCGGTGATCGCCGCGGCGGTCAAAATGCCCGGCAACATGCGCAGCTCGATGCAAAAGGACGTCGAGCAGGGAAAGGCTCCGGAACTGGACGCGATTGCCGGGCCGATTTTGCGGGGCGCGAAGCGGCACGGCATTGAAGTTCCGGCGACGAACAAGCTGGTGCAGATGGTCGAACAGCGAGCAGGAAAAAGGCAGCCTGTGGTCGCATAGCGAGCTAAAGAGCGCTCTGGCGCGGCGTTTCGAATGACGCGTTGACGCAGCCCTTCGAAAAACTCCGGGACGGATTCCCAACTTGGCCTGGGTATCGGGCGCCGCGACCGAGATCGTCGCCGTGATTAACATCCTGAGCAATATAGTTTTTACCGCTTATCGAGCAGTGCTCCTTTCGTAGGTGATCTTTCGAACGATCACAACCCACTCCAAAAGGGGCGCCCTCTTCATGATGCGATAACAGAAGTTACCCGCAGACCGTCGCGCGAATGAAACAAAGCCGTCAGGGGCGCGCGGCTTCCACCAGAAGACACTGCTGCGCTCTGAACCTGTGATTCAGCTCCCACGATGATTGTCTTTGAAACCGGGGTACACCCGCGTGAGTCCGACTGGGATAGGCTGGTTTCGATGTGGAAATGGAGAGCAACACTCCTATCGGAGAGTTCATCGTAGTCCTACACTGGTGAGGCAGCGGTTTATTGGTCGCGACCTCGACTTACCAACGAGGCCGGCGCTCGGCGCACGCTATTCACGAATTGTTTCACGCACCGTGGTCAAACATATCGCTAACCGCTGCGAGAACCGTTCTGTGCGGGTCGGACGAACTTGTTTTGTCCGTACGCTATGGTCGTGGACGCTAGGAGCAGGATTCGGGTGCCCAAGTTCGCCTTTGGCGAGATCGCGCGCTTCGCCTATGCCACGTTTTGTTCTGACAAGGAGCGCTTTTCTCTGACCGCTTTGGGAGTGGCCATTGGTACAGCTTCGGTGATCCTTGTGGTCACAATAGTCATGACTGGAAAGCAGTACGCACTCGATCAGATTCAACGCATCGGCGTAAACATGATCGTTGTTGAATATCAGGGGGGAGACAGAGGAAACGACTTTGTGACCGTTGATGACATGCACGCAGCCTTGCAGCAAATTCCGGGAATCGTGGCTGCGTCTCCCGTGGTTCCCCTATCTGTCCGCGTCCCGGTTGGCTTTGGCAAGGAGCGTGAACTCAAGCTTCTGGGTGTCGTTCCCGAATATTTTGCGGTGCGTAATTTGGTGATTTTGTCCGGGCGGTTCTTCGACTGGGAGGACGAGCAGGCACACAGCAAGGTGGGCGTAATCGCACAACAACTCGCGGAGCAGCTATACGGTTCGGTGCATGAAGCAGTGGGCAAAACCGTGAAAATAAGCGGCCTGCCGGTCACCGTCGTTGGTACTTTCCGAGAAGGAGCGAACACATTTGGCGGGTCAGAGGTAACCAACAACACGATGGTGATCCCTTACGCCGTCATCGGATATTTCACCGATCCTCCCATAGTCCGACAGATTTATTTTTCGGCTGCGGAACCATCACTGGTGAGATCGGTCACGAAGCATGTCGAAGAGCTCATTCGCGGCCGCCATAGGCCGCAGTCCTCGTATTTCGTCCAGAATTTGAGCGGTGTGGTTGCAATCGCAAACCGGACTGCCAATGCGCTCACCTGGGTGTTGCTCTCCGTCTCCGCGATGACCCTGCTGGTGAGCGGAGTCGGAATCATGAATATCATGTTGGCGACGATAAACTCACGTATTTCGGAAATCGGCATACGCAAGGCACTCGGCGCAACCAATCGGCAGATCCATTTTCAGTTCCTGGCAGAAGCAGTCATGATCTCGCTCGTTGGAGGTCTTCTTGGAGAGATCTTCGGTCTGTCACTGCCGTTATCACTGCGTTTCTTCACCCAATACCGAATTCCCATCTCGGCGCTCTCCGTCATCGTGGCGCTTGCAGTTTCTTCCTCCGTGGGCATTCTTGCGGGAACAGCTCCGGCCTCGCTTGCCGCAAGACTGGACCCTGTGGAGAGCATGCGCCATGAGTGATGGTTTGCGGCCCATAGGGATTATTGTCGCGGGCTCGACCGAGTTAGCAGGTCTTCTGGTTGTATGAGTGCGCCTGGGCCCGCCCCAGAAAAATTGTCTCCTGCGGGCGAGTGTCAAAGCAAAACGCTGCTGGTGGCGAGAATCATTACCCTTGTTTGTCTCAGGCTTTTTGTCGTTTCGCCAACCTGGTCTCAAGAACATTCTCAACATCAACGCCCAGGGATGTCGATGTCGGCAGATGAACCCACAGACAGCATGCTCCTAAGCGGGAAGCGCGAAAGCGAGGGCAAACATCACCTTGTGGGGCTGCTCGTCGGTTTGAGCGGGGTTTTTGTCCTGGCCCAAGGGGTTCTGAGCAAAAAGTTCCCCCCTTTGGCGCATGCCCCACCCGCCATGCACGTTGGTACTCTCTCTTTGGTAACCTCGACGTACCTTAGACGGTCCTAATCTCTTCGGTTGCGTTGTACACTGACGCAATCACGCTATGAGCCCTCTACCCCCACGTGCGGAGATGTCCGCGCTCGCGCCTGCCGTGCAGGAGGTGGCGCGTCTGGCCGCTTCGCCGGAGGTGCGGTCGGCATTCAACTGGCTGCGCATGCAGGAACCGCAGCTGACGCACTGGCAGATGGAAATGGCGCGGATTCCGGCGCCTCCGTTTGGCGAGTCGGCGCGGGCGGCGTGGCTGGTGGAGCGTTTTCGCGAAGTCGGGCTCGACGACGTTCGCGTCGATGATGTCGGCAACGTTTTTGGCACCCATCCGGGCTTCGGGCGCCGTTACGTCGCGCTGAGCGCGCATATCGACACTGTTTTTCCTGCCAATACGCCGCTGAATATTCGTCAGCAAGGCAGCCGAATTTATGGGCCAGGAGTTTCTGACAACGGAGCGGGGGTGATCGCGCTGCTCGCGATTGCGGCTCTGTTGCGGAATGTGCGCATCCGGCACGCGCTGCCGTTCGTTTTCATCGGCAATGTGGGCGAAGAAGGCGAAGGCGATCTGCGGGGCATGCGGCACATTTTTTCCACGCCGCGCTGGAAAGATTCGATTGCATACAGTCTGGTTCTCGACGGCGCTGGAGCCGACACGATTGTCGCCGAAGCGCTCGGCAGCCGCCGCTTTGAAGTGATTGTGCGCGGGCCGGGTGGACATTCGTGGAGCGATTTCGGCGCGCCTAATCCGATTGTGATTCTCGCCAAAGCGATCGATGCATTCACCGCGACTCCGGTCCCTTCCGCGCCGAAAACCACCTTCAACATCGGGGTGATTCGCGGCGGAACATCGGTGAATTCGATTCCAGAGTCGGCCAGCATGAAAGTCGACATCCGCTCGACTTCGATGGCAGAGATGGAACGGCTGGAGCAATCGCTGCGGCTGGCACTGAATCGCGCTGTGGAAGATGAAACGATGGCCGCGGAGATGCGATCACCGGCGCAGAAACGTCCGGCCGGCGTGGGTTGCGAAGTGGTCGTGATTGGAAGCCGTCCAGCGGGCGAATTGCAGCCGGCAGCGAAAATCCTGCAGGTGGTGCGCGCGGTCGATGCGCAACTGGGGAATGCGGCACAGGTACAGCGCGCCTCGACCGACGCCAACATTCCGCTTTCACTCGGTCTCGAAGCTGTGGCCATTGGCGGCGGCGGCGCCGGTGGCGGAGCGCACACGTTGCAGGAGTGGTTCGATTCGAGCGGCCGCGAGCTGGGATTGAAGCGAATCTTGTTGAGCATGCTCGCGCTGGCGGGGGTGGGCGAATGAAAGCCAATTCAGGAACCGTAGCAATATTGAGCGCCTGCCTGATGCTGCCGGTGAACGGCATGCACGGCCAGGATGCCACGCCCGTGCCCGCATCCGTGCCCAAGGCTGACATCATTTTCGTTCATGGCAACGTCTACACCGGCGTGCCGGCGAACAGTCCGTTTGCTTCGATTGAGCGCGAAGAGGCAATCGCGGTTCGTGGCGACCGGATTCTGGCTGTGGGCAAGACCCTTGAGCTGCAGAAATTCAAAGGACCGCAGACGCAGGTGGTCGATCTCGACGGGCATTTTGTCATGCCAGGATTCAACGATGCTCATCTCCATCTGGCCGACGCGGGCGTGACCAAGCTGAGCCTCGATCTGACTGGAGTCAAGTCGCTGGACGAACTGCGCGAGCGCTTGGCGAAAAAAGTGGAGCAATCCGGTCCCACGGAGTGGATTGTGGGCGCGGGTTGGGATGAGACCCTGTGGCCGGTGAAGGCTGTGCCCGTGCGCTGGGATTTGGATGAGGTTTCCGGCGATCATCCTGTGTTTCTGATGAGGATTGATGGGCACATCGCGGTCGCCAACACACGCGCGCTGCAGTTGGCGAGCATCAACCTGGCCAGCCGCGATCCGATGGGCGGGCACATCGACCGCAACGAAAATGGTGAGCCGACGGGCATTTTGCGGGAAACGGCCAAGGATGCGGTGCTCGACGTGATGCCCAAGCCGAATCACGATCAGCGGCGGCAGGGATTGGAACTGGCGCTGGCCGATCTGGCGGAGCATGGGATCACTTCGGCGCAGGATTATTCCCCGCTTTGGGAGAATTTCGAAATCTACGAGGAAATGGAAAAAGAGGGCAAGTTGACGGTGCGGATCACAGAATGGCTGCCCTTCGATGATTCGCTCGACGAGCTAAATCAGAAGCGCAACTCGCATCCGCTGTCGGATCTGATGCTGCATACGGGCATGTTGAAGGCATTCATGGACGGATCGCTAGGATCGCGCACGGCAGCGATGCTCGAGCCTTATGCCGATGATCCGAAAAACTCGGGAATCCCGCGATATGATCCGGCGAAGTTGAATGACATGGCGAAAGAGCGAGTGTTGGCCGGATTTCAGCTTGGCTTTCACGCTATCGGCGACAAGGGCGTGCAGATGGCGCTCGATGCGTTCGCGGAAGCCGAGAAAGCGGCGCGCGATGCGCATGTGAAGGGCGCGGCGGGAACGGATGAATTTCGTTTGCGTGTGGAGCATGCGCAGGTGACGACTCCGCAGCAAATCGTGCGATTTGCTCAATTGAAAGCGGTTGCTTCGATGCAGCCCAGCCATCTGCTGACTGATATGCGCTGGGCGCAAGACCGGCTCGGTGCCAAGCGTGCTGCGACTTCGTATGCGTGGCTGGCGTTTCTGAATAGGAACGTACCGCTGGCATTTGGCACAGATTACCCGGTCGAGCCGGTCACGCCATTCCGAGGTCTTTACGCGGCGGTCACGCGTAAGAGCGAAGACGGGAAACAGGAGTATTTCCCGGAGCAGCGGCTCACGATGGATCAGGCGATCCACGCTTATACCGTGGGGTCGGCTTACGCCCAGTTTGAGGAAAAAGAAAAAGGCAAGATTGTCGAAGGAATGCTCGCCGACTTTGTAGTGCTTGACCGCGATATCACTGTCATGTCTCCGGAAAAACTTCTGGGAGCGAAAGTTTTGCGCACGGTTGTGGGCGGCAAGACGGTGTACGAAGCCAAGTAGATCGTCCCCTTTTTTCGGCCATTCCGCGCCAAGCGGAGCAGGACATCGCGAACGAGGGGAGGGACATGGGTTTTGCAGGTGGCCGCGAAGTCCCGGATTGCTCGCTTCGCTCCGAATGACAAAGTGGCCCGCTTATCCCTTTTCCGAGGGCAACCACGGCCGCGGAAGGCGTCGTTTCCTGCCGATCGCAGGACCGGCTTCCGCGCCCGTAGGTTACTCAGTCATCGACCTTACCCGGCGGGGCCGCAGCACGCTGCGTCGTTCCCAATAATTCGGCGCCCGTTCAGCTCGATAATTCTGCGGGATGCATTGGCCCGGGCGTAACGCACATCGTCATGAGCAATAACTAGATCAGTGATTCGGGGTAATCGACGCAACCCTCGGGCTCGATCGCCATGTTTGCTCCCACAGCCACGGGCGAGATTCGTGACGAGCCGCTTGTCGAGAAGCTTCGTTTCAGCGACAACGGTTTTCGGGCAGTTGCCTGGGCCGGCACTCATTGCCGCCTCCGCTCGCCACCTTGTCGATCGCAGACTCGACCATCGTCAACTCCAACCTGGATCAGACCGATCCGATTCGGTTTCCGGAAAACAACCCCCATCCGCCCGCAAAGAACGCGGAAAGGGTGGGGCAGCCCCCCAGCGGCGGACTCTGGGCCGAGGGATGGACTCGGATTGCCCATCCGCCCGGTCAAACGGTTCCGGGACTTTCTGCGTCTAATGATTGATTCGCTTGACCCGGTTTAGGTGGCTGGTTACCTGTAGTGGTTGCAGTTTGAAAGAAAGCGATCCAAAAGGCGCGATGATTGCGTCGCAGAGGCGCGACCCTTCACGCGGATCGCCCGGCTGCTTCGCTGCGCCAAGGATGCCCGCTCAGGATGAGAATTAAACCGCACCTCGCCCGATTACGCACCTTTACATGTCGCATGCAGCGGGGCGGGTATAATGGTGAGGTTTCGGAGATTTCGGAGGAATTTCGATCTATGGATTCGCGCACAATGTGGCTGCGCATGAAGGCTCACGGCTGGGCGTACACGCTGAGTATTCTGGCGACTCTTGCCGTCGGTATTCTGATCGGGACCGTGATTTCGTATGGCGTGAAGGGGAAAGAAGGGCAAAAGAGCGGTGACGCGACCCCGCTCGTGCTGCCTTCTCCTCAGCAGATGTCGAACGCGTTTTCGCAGATTGCGAAGCAGTTGGAGCCCACCGTCGTCAACATCAACACCGAATCGGTGATCAAGCCGAACGCCCACCGCCGGCGCGGCGGACAGGGGGACGACGACGACGACGACAACGGCGGCGGTATGGACGATTTCTTCAATCATTTCTTCGGTGGACCCAACGGCCAGTTTGGGCAGGACAACGGGCCGATTCGCGAGAGGTCGCTGGGATCGGGCGTGATCGTCGACCCCAAGGGATACATCGTCACCAACCGGCACGTGGTCGAGAAAGCCGACCGCGTTCAGGTGCGTTTTCAGGATGATCCGCCCGGTGTGCAGCACGATGCCAGGGTCATTGGGACCGACGATGAGACGGATCTTGCGGTGATCAAAGTTGACGTCAACCATCCCTTGCCTGCGGCCAGGCTCGGCAATTCCGACGGCATGCAGGTAGGAGACTGGGTTCTGGCGATTGGCAGCCCGTTTGGACTGTCAGAAACGGTGACCGCCGGAATCGTGTCGGCCAAGGGACGCGATATTGTTCCGCTGAAACAGTTCCAAACGTTCATCCAGACCGATGCTGCCATCAATCCGGGAAACTCCGGCGGGCCGCTCGTCAATATGAGCGGTGAAGTGATCGGCATCAATACCGCGATTTTGAGCGATACCAATGCCTACGCAGGTGTAGGTTTTGCTCTGCCTTCGAAGACGGTGGTGGAAGTTTACAACCAGCTCACCGGACCGGAACACCGCGTGGCGCGCGGCTCGATCGGCATCATGTTCGATGCGGTGGAGAATCCGGCCATCACTCGCGTCTATGGAAACGGTACCGGCGTGACGATTTCAAGCGTCGTTCCAGGCAGTCCCGCAGATCAGGCTGGATTAAAAGAAGGCGACACGATCACCACCGTCGATCATCGTAAGGTGAGCAAAGGGGCTGAACTGGTGGATGATATCGCTTCCCGCAAACCGGGGACGAAGGTCGAGCTTGGCTTCGTGCGCAACGGCAGGGAGCAGGAGGCCACCGTGACGGTCGCGGATCGGCAAAAACTGTTTGCCTCGCGGTTAGGACAAGATCAGGAGAATGACGAGTCGAACGCGCCCAAGCCGAGCAAGCTGGGCGTAACGGTACGAAAACTGACTCCGGAAATGGCCGATCGGCTCGACGTTCCCGCCAAGGGAGTGATCGTCGAAGATGTCAAGCCGAATTCGTTCGCGGAAGACATCGCCTTGAATCGCGGCGACGTGATTCTTGAAGTCAATAAACTGCCGGTGAACAGCGAGGACGATTTCTCGCGAATCGAATCGGGCTTGAGGAGCGGACAGGATGTCGTGCTGCTGGTATGGCAGCGAGGATCGTCGAAGCAGGACGGCACGATCTTCAAGGCCGGCACACTTCCGTAACTGAAATGCACCCGGCGGGTCTGGCCCTGCTCCCCTGGAATCAGGGATGATGAATAGACCAGAACTGCGCCGGGCTTTTTGTTTTTTCCGCGAGCCGGAACACAGATTGGGATGATGCTTCGTGCGATGGATGAAGCTCGAGGAACACGTTACGCTGCGATTTTCGCGTCGGTCGTGATGTGTCTCACTGCCGCTTCGGCCAGCGCCCGGGTGCAAACATCGGCGACCAGTAATACTACGGCCGCAAAGTCAGCAGACTCCGGCACCCCTCCAAAAACCAACTCGACGACAACCTCGACGACGGCGAACAAGCGTACCAGCGGCAACCAGCAGCATACGGCGGCGACGCACAACGGCGCTTCTCGATCATCTTCGGCAAAAACGAGCCGGACATCTTCTGCGGGCTCTGCCGGCCATCGCTCGACGCGAGCCTCTTCACGCAAGTCGAAGTCCACGAGATCGAAGTCCTCGCGTCTCCGCGGCCAGCAGAAAATTGATTCGGATCGGGCTACTTCTATTCAGGATGCGTTGATTCGCGAACACTATTTGAGCGGCGAGCCCTCGGGCATTTGGGACGCCGAGAGTGAAACCGCCATGCGTCGCTATCAGAGCGACCACGGCTGGCAGACCAAGGAAGTTCCAGACTCGCGCGCGCTGATCAAGCTGGGACTCGGCCCCAATAACGCTCATCTGTTGAATCCGGACAGCGCGATGACTAGCGCTCCGATCACGCCGACGTCGGATCCCCCATCTCCGGTGTCGCACAGCCCGTCGCCTGCAGATTCGGGAGCCAACAGCCGGGACATTCATCCTGCGGACAAACCGGCCGCATCTCCACCAGCAACGCCAGCGGTGCAGCCAGTTCCGTCGGCTCCCCCCAAAGCGACCGACGATTCGGGAAAACCGCAGTAACAAGCGCTCAGCCGTCAGCCTTCAGGCAAGCGAATGGCTACGCGCTACGGCGAAACCAACAATGCTACGTCTGGGGGACAGTGCTGCAGCGTCGCTCCACCGAACAGCCGGGAGCGCCTCCACCCCATCCCGCTGTCCCTACATAATCTGTGTCGCCAATCGTGCTTTCGGGCGGAGCGTTAACTACCGTCCTTGCGATAGCCCGCGGCTACGGGCCGCGGGAAATACGGCAGGGATTGATCGGAAATGATCGCGCTCGGATTGCCTTCGACGAGCGCATTGGCGATCTGCTCTCCGCAGATTTCGGCCGCAGCATCGCGCGCGCCCGAAAGAATGGGCACGCGCTTCTGCATGTCATGCGCATCGGTCGCCAGCACATGCACGGCCTGACGTTCGAGCAGCCATTGTGCGGCGCGGCGCGTGCGCTCGCCCCAAAAGCCGGTGAGGGCCGAGCCGGTCATCTGAATCACGCATCCCTGCTCGGCGAATTCGATGACACGCTCGAGATTCTCTCGCAGGATCGGATTGCGCTCGGGATGCGTAATAACCGGCGTCAACCCGTGATCGCCCAGCTTGAGTAGAGAATCCGTGGTTGACTGCGGAACGCTGTAATTGCTGAACTCGACCAGCAGATAGCGCGTATTGCCAATGGCGTAGCGAGTGGGATGCGCCAGCGCGTCCCGCAGATTGTCATAGGAGAGATGAAAATCGCAGCCCAGCAGAAGCTTTGGCTCGTTCCCGACTTTTTGTTGCAGTTCGTTCAGCAATTGCTGAAAATGTTCGCGATCATAGGCGTAGCGGTCGTTGGCATGCGGCGAGGCGACCATGTGGGTGATGCCATCGGCCGCGGCGGTCTTGCAGATATCGACAGAAACGTCCCAGGTCTTGGGTCCGTCATCTACGTCCGGGAGAATGTGCGAATGAATGTCGACCACGTCGTTGGAAATCGCGCGGAGAATCAGGCTCTGCGCCGCTCCAGGTGACTTTAAATTTAAACAGATTTGCGGGCAAAGAGAAAGATCACGTATCACGTGGGTCACTGCCAAGAACGCCACATGCGGCGAGCGGGAGAAAGACCATCGGACAACT
>JASHRE010000486.1 GCA_030037515.1 Candidatus Sulfotelmatobacter sp. | reverse complement strand
CCGAAGGTCAGGGTTTACGACGACAATTTGCTCGCACAAATCAATTTGTGCGAGACTGCGCAACGTGAGGAAGCGAAAACCGCGCCAGGATTCGCGCCCCGATGCGCACAACAACAGAAAGCCGGTAAGCCTGAAAGAACTGGCTGAGCACCTCGGCCTCTCGCCTGCCACGGTATCGCTGGTGATCAATCGTTCTCCTGTAGCCGACACAATTCCGCAGGAGACGCAAGATCGCGTTCTCGCTGCCGCTCGTCAATTCAAATATCGCCCGAACTTTTTTGCGCGCTCACTGCGGGCGCGCCACAGTTTCACAATCGGCGTGATTGTGCCCGAGGTCAGCGACGGATACTCAGCCTCGGTGATGAGCGGCGTCGAAGACTATCTGCTGCAGGAAGGATATTTTTACTTTGTAGTGAGTCACCGGCATCGGGCCGACCTCATCGATGAATATCCGCGTCTTTTTCTGCAGCGGTCGATTGACGGTCTGATTGCGGTGGATACACCATGGTCGCTCTCACTCTCGATTCCTGTCGTCACCGTCTCCGGACACAATCAGGTCAAGGGCGTCACCAATATCGTTTTGGACCACGCCCGGGCCGCGCAACTCGCTTTACAACATCTTTCGAAGCTTGGCCACCGCCAGATCGCATTCATCAAGGGCCAGGAGTTTAGTTCCGACACGGAAGTTCGCTGGAACAACATTGCGAAGATCGCGGGCGAGCTGGAACTTCCGATTTCGCCGAAACTGGTGGTACAACTTCTGGGCGACTCACCTTCGCCCGAACCGGGCTACGAAGCTACCAGGAGGCTACTGGCGTCGGGCAAGGGGTTCACGGCGTTGTTTGCGTTCAACGATATATCCGCCATGGGAGCGATTCGAGCTCTGCGCCAAGCCGGATTGCAGGTTCCCCAAGACGTTTCTGTTGTCGGCTTCGATGACATCCAAAGCGCTGCCTACCAGAATCCCGGACTCACAACGGTGCGCCAGCCGCTGCAGGAAATGGGCCGGACTGCGGCCAAGGTCCTTCTACGCTATATTCGCCGCCCCGGAGCCGAACGTCGACAGGAGCTGATGGTCGAACCGCAGTTAGCGGTCCGCGGAACTACTTGCCATGCCCGTGCTCCCATGCAGCCAAAATAACAGCCATCAAATTGGGGCGCGAGGAGTCACTTACTCGGAGCGCCTGACAAAACCCGGTTGGACTTGGGCTTCCCCTAGGTGGATCGTCGCGTCTGCAACTTGGACGGCCTACGCACTCACTGGCGACAAGGACAAGGCCCTCACCGCTTAGAAAGACGCCCTTAGACTTCGGAAGGACGCCGACTCCGACCTACCTGCTTTGAGGAAGGCCAAAACCGAGTGCGTGAAACTGTGGCAGCGTGCTTCACGGCGCTAGCTCGACAACAACTCCTGCACCGCTCGATATCCTTGATCAATCGCCTGGTCCGTGTAGGCGGCAGCAGCGGCATCGGAGTTCGCGATCGTAATGCGGCCGAAGCGGCGGCGGGCGATATCGCAGGGTCGTTTGCCCTCGGGCCAATCGGGATCCCATAGCGGATTGTATTCGTAGGCGTACCCGTGGGGCCAACGATTCACCGTGATCGCCTCGACGTCGCGCGCCGGATCAAAGCCGCCTTCACTCAAAACACGTGCGAACTGATCACGAATGTTTCTCTCAAAGGTCTCGAAGGGAGTTGCCAGCAACTCGTAATGTCCGGCGCGTTGCTGTTCTCGCGCGGAAAGCCCCGGCTGGCACGGAGTGCGGAGCATGTGCACGAGAATGGGATCATCCGGAGATCGGGTGGATTTGTATTCGCCCATCGATGGACCTTGATCGAGATTCATGGAACTGTGATACAGGCCCGGGCAGGAAACGCTTCTCACGCCCAATTTGTGAAATGCCGTCCAGTTGCGCAGGCCGACGACCGTGTAAACCAGGGGAACCTTCACGCCGTAATGCAAGGCTTCTTTCTGCTCTGCGGGAAGACCCGGGCAGAGATAGGGAATAACCATGTTCCAGCAGGCCAGCACCGTCGCTTTGCCGCGTACTGTATAGGCCTTTTGATCGCGTCCGTAGACGATTTCCACTTGCTTAGCGGAAGCGGCGTCGCCCAGATGCCGGGCAAGAACAACCGTGCTGTTGAGGCGCATGCGGATGGGCGAATCTGCTTGATCCAAACGGCTATAGTCCACCTTCGCAGTCACCACGTCCTCGGCCGTGTTCCCAGGAGCAGAACCGGGAATCAAAGACCGCACCAACATGCGAGCGATCGAGGCGTTTCCGTCGGGAAAATGGAAGTGGTATTCCGGTTGTGGAGTTACTTCTCCTAACGCCGTGAATGTAAGGCCCTTTGAAGGAACGCGATCCAGTCCCATGCCCTGGAATCCGGGAAAGTGGATGGCCCAGCAATCCAGCGCCGGAACGGCATCGATTCCGATTCCATACAGGCCATGAGTGCGAGTCTGGTAGAAGGGAATGACGTCGGGATGAGCTTTCACAACGTGGAGCAGAAAATCTTTGTAGCTCATTTTCGATAGTCGAGCTTTCTTCTGCTCCTGCGGCACGCCTTCCATGTAGTCTATCCTTGCTTCCTGAATGCGGGCGATGTCTCGTTGCGCCTGAGTCGGGAATGGCGTGCGTGCCAGGAATTCTGCCCATTCGCCCGATGTCCCTTGCCGGCTATAGAAACCTCCGGGCGCGTTGGTTACCAGCCGTTCGATGCCGAAGGTTTCTTTGTCGAAGAAATATCCAAAACCCAGACCTCGGAAGGCAGAGTCGCCGGCGTACTTTTTTTCGAGGGCTGGAGGATCGATGCCTAACTCGGTGAGCAGCCCCCGGGCTTGTTTGCTGTAGGGGAAGGGAGATTCGATGGCCACGGTGCCACCGTTGGTCAACAACATCCGGCCGTCGAGATGAAATTCGTTTCTCTTGGCATGCCCTCCAAAATCGTCGTGGTTGTCGAGTATGAGAATGCGCGACGAAGGTCCGGCTTGTTTGCGATAGAAATAGGCCGACGCCAACCCGCTCATGCCGCCGCCGACCACCACCAGATCATATTCTTCGCCGGTTTCGACGGGCTTGCCGGCTTTTTCCCAGAAAGTGCCGTCACGCAAGGCGTGGCCGACTTCGAACGAGCCGGGGTGACTTCCTCGCATTCCGGTGAGCGTTGGAGGATAGTAGCCGGGACGATCTTGTGGGGCAGGGGCGGGGGTTTGCGCCGCGAGAAGTCCGGCAAGCCACGGACTTGCCAACGCTCCACCAGCGCCGATGGCCATGCCGTTTAAGAAATCGCGGCGGGTGATGTTGCGGTGCATGCCCAGCGCGCGATCGGGGGAACCGCCATTCTCTGGTTCAGAATCAGGCATGTCTCATGCACCTTGCAGTTGTTCCTGAACGGCCCGATAGGCCTGATCCATCGCGACATTCGTATAGGCGCTGGCGCCGGCATCGGCATTCGCGATGGAAATGCGTCCGAATTGTTTGCGGCCGATCACGCACGGGCGCTGCTCGGGCGCCCAGTGGGGATCAAATAGAGAATCGTATTCGTAAGCATAGCCATGCGCCCAGCGGTTCACTGTAATGGCGGCGATGTCGCGGGCAGAATCGAAGCCCGCCGGCGCGAGCATACGATTCAATTGCTCGCGAATATTCCGTTCAAATTCAGAAAATGGAGTACTGATCAGTTCGTAGCGGCCCATCCGGTACTGATCGCGGCGCGGCAGGCCGGGCTTGCAAGGGGTTCGCAGCATGAACAGCACCATCGGTTCTTCCGGTTTGCTGGGAAACTGGTACGCACCCAGACTGACGGGAAAATCGAGCATGGTGAAGGAGTGATAACTTCCCGGCGAAACAATCTGCCGTATCCCCAGCTTGTGGAACGCGGTCCAATTGCGAATGGCGACATGGGTGTAAATCAAAGGCTCTTTGACGCAATAATGCAAAGCCTCTTTCTGCTTCTCCGGCAGTTCTGGACAAAGGTACGGAACCATGCTGTTGTAACAAGCGAGTACACAGCACTTCCCTGTCACCTTTTTGAGTTTCCCCGCTTGCACGTAGGAAACTTCCACCTGCCGCGACGAATCGGGGGCTCCGGAGTGCCGGGCGCGAACGGCGGTTGAGTTCAACCGAATTCGGACAAAAGACGACGGCCGATCGAGCTCGCCGTAGTTGGCTTGCGCGGTGACAACATCCTCCATGGTGTGACCGGGAATTGCTTCGGGAATAAGACTGCGCACCAGCAAGCGCGCAATGGAAGCGTTGCCATCCGGAAAGTGAAAAATGTAGGGCTCTTCGTTTTCTTCATCTCCGCCGAGATCCAAACCTTCGAAGCCTGCGTACTGATACCCGCCGTAATCGTCCGGATTCCTATAACAGGCGAGAGCGGAAACCGCGTCAATTCCGACCGCGAAGAGATCATTTGTGTAGGATTGAAAAAAGGGTAAAACGGCGGGATCGGCCTTGCAGATTTCGGTCAAGAATCCCGCATAGCTGATCTTTGCCAAACGCATCTGCTTCTGTTCCCTTGTCAGCCCGGCGAGATAATCTTTCTTCTCGTCGTAAAGTCGGGCGATCTCCTGCTGAACCTTCTGGGGAAGAGGACTCTTGTTGAGAAACTCGGGCCACGCGGTTGAGCCCATGCCCGCCACCAGGCGATCCTCTTGGAAGGTCTCTTTGTCGAAGAAGCAGGCAGTGCCGAGGTGCGAGTACAACTTCTCATCGTAGGCCTTGTAAAAGACCTTCGTGTGTACGCCCAAGTCAGTGAGCGCGGCCTTGGCCACTTCGCTGTATTGCGAAGGACTCTCGATCGATTGCGTCCCGCCATTGCTTAGCAGCAGCCGTCCTGCGACGCGGAATTCGTTGCGCCGGGCATGACCACCGAAATCGTCATTGTTGTCGAGGATCAGAATGCGCGTGGCGTTGCCCGCCTGCTTGCGATAAAAGTAGGCCGCGGCCAGCCCGCTGATGCCACCTCCGACGACGACCAGATCGTAGGCCTCGTGCGTATCGGTTGGATTGCCCGCGTTTTCCCAGAAGGTACCGTCACGCAATGCGTGAGCGACATCATACGATCCCGGCGCGAGCCCTCTCATTCCGGTCAACGCCGGCGGGTAGGTCGCATCAGGGTCGCTGCCGTTCCTGGCGTCGCTCTGAGCCGGGGCAAACGCAGGCAAACCGGCGACGCCCAGCGCCCCGATGCTGAGGGCGACGCCGTTGAGGAAGTCTCGGCGGGTGATGCGACGATTCATCCCCAACAGCCGGTCGCGATTTACCTCGGTCATGGCTTAAAGCCGGAGCCTTCAGGAGTCCAGATTGCTTTTGTTCTCAGGTGCACGCCGCGGTGCAGCGTTGCAATTCTATCGAAGTTATTACCTTACTATAAGTCCGCAAGGTTAGGAAAATGTCGGCAAGCCTGTCAAGCAAAATCAAGCCGAACCTGCGGGATCTCCACCTCAGAGCTAATCAAAAAACATTCGCGACGAAAGGAATTTTCTGCTTGACAGTGAACGTCGGCTTCCCTAACCTTCCAGAATTCTCGTAAGGTTGGGGAAGCTCCATACGAACATTCGGACTGAAGCGGCGTAAGGAGCCGGGGTGGCCTTTATGACGCGCGCAGCCTTTGGTCGCGAGCAGTGTGCGCTTTTTTGCCCAGCTCGAAGGGAAAGCGACGCCTGGGCTCGCTCTGACGTTTGGTCTTGGCCACGAATGCACGAGTTCTGGGATTGACACTCATGGCTGCACCTGCAGCATTGTTCCGGGCAGACAGTCCGTGAAGTTTCCGGGAGCGCCACCGGGATTTCTCCTTCCCGACGGGGTTCTATGGAACCCATGATCGCGATTCATTTCACGGAGCACGCCATTCCAATCGGGATGTGGCGTTGGAAAAATCCACCGACCTCATCGGAGAAGGGGCGAAGCTACTTTTCCGCGCGGAGGCTTTTGACATCTTCAATCACGCAGAATTCCGGCCGCCTGAAGCTACGTCGGTAACGTCAGGAACATTCGGCAGGATCCTGCAGCTTGCGTTGAAAGTAAGTTTCTGAATCGGCTGGAGAACGTGCAGGAGTCTCCTTCTCATCCGGGAGGGTCGAATTGAGCGAAAAGCGGGATCGGGCGTTGGGCATGGATCGCAATATCACGCGGCGCGATTTTCTGAATGGCTGCGCCGTCACAGTGGGCGCTTCGCTAAAGCCGACGAATTCCACGTGGTTCCAGGCTTTCGGAGTCGCAGAACCCACTTTTGATCCGGAAAAGAATCCCAGCTACTACCCTCCGGCGAAAACCGGACTACGGGGCAGCCACGATGGATCGTGGGAAGTAGCGCACGGGTTGCGGGATGGCCAGACCTGGCCCGATGCTATCGATGAAAAACAATCTTATGACCTCGTGGTCGTGGGCGGCGGCATCAGCGGGCTTGCCGCGGCCTACTTCTTCCGCAAATTCGGCGGAGCCAATTCCAAAATTCTGATTCTCGATAATCACGACGACTTCGGCGGGCATGCCAAACGAAACGAATTCAAGGCCGGCGATCGCCTTTTGCTGGGCTACGGAGGCACGCAGTCACTGGAGGCGCCTCATCATTACAGCAAGGTGGCTTTCGCTCTCCTGCAGGAACTCGGAATTGAGGTTGACCGCTTTCACCAGTACTTTGACCAAAAGTTTTATCAGAGCATGGGTCTCAAGCGGGCGACCTTCTTCGACAAAGAAACGTTCGGCGTCGACCGCCTTTTGCCCGGCTTCGGCACGCACTATTTGGGACTGCAGTATTCGCAGGAGACGTTAGCCGAGATACCGATCGCTGAGCCCGCCCGCCCGGATCTGTCCCGATTACAGACCACCACGGTCGATTATCTGGCTGGCCTCAGCCCCGAGGAAAAGCGCCGCAAGCTGATCAAGACCAGCTACCAGGATTATCTGCTCGAGTACGTGAAAGTTCACCCTGACGTCATCAAGATCTTCCAATCCGCGCCGCATGGACTGTATGGGGTGGGTATCGATGCGGTGTCGGCGTGGGACTGTCTGCAGATGGATTACCCGGGATTCAAAGGAATCCATTTGCAAAGCAGCGAAGACAGCCCGGAACAGGCAGAACCTTATATCTTCCACTTCCCCGACGGCAATGCGTCAGTCGCGCGTCTGCTGGTGCGCTCGCTAGTCCCGGGCTCAGCGCCGGGCAGCACCATGGAAGACATTGTCACAGCGCGCATGAACTATGCGCGCCTCGTTAATCCCGATTCGACCGTCCGGATTCGTCTGAATAGCACAGTGATTCGAGCCAAGCATCTTGGTGATCCGCAAAGCGCGAAGGAAGTCGAGATCACCTATGTTCGCGGCGGAAAGGCGCGCAAGGTCACGGCCGCCCATTGCGTGCTCGCCTGTTACAACATGATGATTCCGTATCTTTGTCCCGAAATGTCGGACCAGCAGAAGCAAGCGCTCGCCTACGCAGTGAAGATTCCTCTGGTCTATACGAACGTACAGATCGCGAATTGGCGAGCGTTGCAAAAGCTCGGCTCGAACAGCATTTACGCTCCCGGCGGCTACTTCAGTTCGGTTTCGCTCGATTTTCCGGTATCGATTGGCGAGTACCATTTCGCCAGCCAGCCCGACGAGTCGTGTCTGTTGCACCTGATGCGTACACCTTGCAAGCCCGGCCTGCCCTGCAAAGAACAATACAAAGCCGGCCGCTGGGATTTGTTCACCACGCCCTTCGACACCTTCGAGCGCAATATTCGCGATGAACTCGGACGCATGCTGGCCGAAGGTGGATTCGATTCTGCTCGCGACATCCAGGCGATCACCGTGAACCGATGGCCTCACGGTTATGCCTATGAATACAATCCACTGTTTGAACCGCTCGACCGTCCGGCCTCCGAGCGGCCGTGCGTGGTGGGACGTCAGCCCTTCGGGCGTATTCACGTTGCGAACTCCGATGCCGACGGTCACGCTTATACCAATATCGCCATTGACCAAGGTTATCGTGCCGTGCGCGAAATCGCGGTCGGCGGAAAGCATGAGACGGCGAGTTCCGGCGCGTAGTCGATTTGCGCTCCGGCCGTGATCGAGAAAAAAAAATGACGAAGAATCGTAGGGAGTTTCTTGGCCTCTCTGGAGTGGGCCTCGCGAGTCTGGCCGGCGGCAGTCTGCTGGGTGCAGCTGTATCTGGCGAAACCCAGGGCACCGATGCTGATCCCCGCCACGCCGATCGCGTGGTCCTCAATGCGAAGGTCTACACTGTCGATTCGCGATGGCCCACGGCTGAGGCTTTGGCCATCAAAAACGGACGATTTGTATTTGTCGGCGGTTCGGCGGAAGCGAAGGCATTCGTCGGCAAGAGGACACAGACATTCGACGCCAAACAGATGACGATCGTCCCCGGATTCATCGATTGTCACAATCACGCAGGCGGCGACATCCTGCTCTACGAAGTTCTTGTCGGAAATCCTTATGAAGTTGAGTTTGTCACAATCGCCAGCATCGTGGAAAAATTGCGCGCAAAAGCCCAGAAAACTCCGGCGGGATTTTGGGTCGAGGGATATTTTTTTGATGACACGAAGGTAAAGGATAACCGCCAGCTCAACGTTCACGACCTCGACCAGGTTTCGACCGAGCACCCGGTGTCCGTCCATCATCGCGGCGGCCACACGTCTTACTACAACAGCAAGGCGCTCGAGTTGGCTGGAATAAACAAGCAAACGCCCAACCCAATGGGCGGGACCTACGACCGCGACGCAAACCGAGAAC
>JASHRE010000485.1 GCA_030037515.1 Candidatus Sulfotelmatobacter sp. | reverse complement strand
CCAAAGAGATTGCTTCAATCAGAGCATCCAAGAAGTGAGCGGCTGGGTCGCCTGGGCGAGCCCGACCGTCGCGAGAACGAACTCAGTCTCATTCGCGGGTCCCGCCGCTCTCGGAGGCAGACCGCAGCGTCACCACGGTTCTGCGTCAGGGATTATTGAGATGGCAGACCCATGTTAGGCTGGACATCCACCCGTCGCGTGCCAGTGTCCGGGTTTCCCTCGCAATACACTCAGAACCACCCCGCTCTGCCGCTCAGATGCCCGGAGAGGCACGATCGCTGGCTTGCGTGAGCAAAAAAGGAGTTCTCCATGCCAGTTGCTGGCGCCGGTTTGAAGCACTTTAGAAGTGATGAGATCATCATTAGCGCCGATCAGGCCCGAACCATTCTGCTCTTTTTCTTCGGCCTGAACCAGCAAATGCCCGAAAAACCGAAAAACTGGCCGATGACGACGCCGCTTTTGCCCAAGCCCTGCTGGTGGAGGCAATCGATGAAAGTTACGCCACGCGCTACGTTCACGGCTTGTTCGACGCCTTTTGTGGCAAACCGCCGGCTTCATTTGAGTCGGTGAAGGACATGATCAAAAATTTCGTGAAGAACGCAGCCAAGAACTGGTTCACTCATGCGCGTGGCGAGATTTTGCTCAACCACAAATCTACGAGAGCATCCGCGGGTTCACTGCTGTGAAGTTCAGGTCTGTGTGGGGGCCCGTGTTCAAACTGGAGACCTGACATACTGAGGGACAGCGAGGCAGCTGCAACAGATTCGCGAAGCTAATTTTGTAAGTTGGTATGTAAGATTGCTGAACGCGACAGAGCCTGGTCGCATTTCGCGATCTCTTTTTTAACCCTGTCCGGCTGGCCCTGATCGTTTCGATCGAGTGTTCCCTTGTTCTTCGCGCGCGACCAGGCATCCAGACTCCTTGCATACCACGCACGCGCATTTCGCCAGTTTTCTATGCGAGCTGACTCTGACAAGCCGGAAGAGGAAGCCTGCCTCTCGTAGATCTCAGCCACTGCGGCGCGGGAATCGGCGACATCGACCAGCTTATAAAAATCGTTCGACGCATTTCCCGCCACCAGAGCCTCGAAAATCTGATTTCCTCGACGCGCTGACCCCAATCCCTCGGCTGTTTTGCCGCTAGCCGCGAGAGCGGTGCCCACTTTGATGTAACAGCCCGCAAGAGAACGCCTGGCGAGCGCATCCTTCGGATCTTCGGCTGTTAGCCTTTGATAACCGGCTTGCGCGATCTCATAATGCTTTAACGCTTCTCCAGGCTCTCCTTTCTTGGAAAGATAATATCCAACCCAGTATTCGCTCTGCAGTAGAAACCCGCGGATGGTTGCATTGTTCGGCTCTTTCGCAAGTAGCTCGGAAAGAAGCTGCCCCGCTTTTGCCTGGAGCTCAATCGCTTCGTCAATGTGTCCCAGGTTGTATTCCACTCCCGACCGATAGCCGTATGCACCCGCCAGCTTGGTTCGCACTACTAGCAGGAACGGCGGAGGGCCGCTTGTGATCTTCTCGCGAATTTCCGCCGAGTTACGGTAATAGTCTGCCGAGCGCGGCCAATCGCCTAGTTCCGCATAAGCCCGCCCGAGCGTGAAGCACATACCCGCGAGGTTTTCCTGCAATTCCGGATCGTCCGCGTTCTCTGAAGCCAGCTTCTGCGCGATGGGCTCCGCTTCTTTCAGCACACTTAGCGCGCCTTGAGGATTGCCGGTGGAAACGTACGTATTTCCCACCGCCATCGAAATATCGTTCAGTGCCAGCTGATCGTCACGGTTGCTGCTCACCGCCCCGATGGCCTTGCGAATGCTCAGCGCCTTGCCATAGCTCTCGATGGCTCCGGCCGTGTCGCCTAGATTGGCATACATCGGATCGCCCTGCACCGCGCCGACTCTTTCATAGGCCGCCGCCAATTCCCGCTGCAGTCCGGGGTCGCCCGACGACTCCCTCGCCAGACTGTCGAGATATTTCAATGCACGGTCGACCAGAAGTTTTCGCGCGGGCGTCGATCCCGGCAGATCACGGATACTGTCATGAATCTCGAACAGAAGCGAATTCGCCAGCGCCCGCACATCATTGAATCGTTGTTCGGCCCGCGCTTGCTCCACGCGTGCCGTGTGTTCCGCGCGCAAGATGGAAATGACTCCTATAATTGACAGAATGCAGCAGACCGCGGTCGCAGCCACGGACGCGCGGTGGCGCATTACAAACTTGCGTGCGCGGTACATTCCCGTTCCGCGCCGCGCCACGACCGGCCTGCCTTCCAGATAGCGGCGAATGTCGTCGGCCAGTTCTCCCGCCGTGGCGTAGCGCTGCTCCGGCTCCTTGCGCAACGCTTTCATCAGAACCGCATCCAAATCGCCGCGTAGTTGCCGCGCCAGCCGGGGCGCGTCGGTGCCTCGCGCTGCCCCAATCTGTTCCGGCCCGCCATTTTCAGCGCCCCAGGCAGGAAGCGTGACCGCCGTGCTCGGCCGCTTCGGCTCCTCTTCGCAGATCACCCGCGCAACTTCGAGGGGATTCGTCGTCGTGATGCGATACGGACGCTGGCCCGACAGCAGCTCATACAGCACCACGCCCAGCGAATACACATCGGTCGCCGTCGTTACCGCTTCTCCCCGAATCTGCTCCGGACATGCATACTCCGGCGTCATCATCCTCAGTCCCGTCAGCGTCGCTGGCGTTGCCGCAGCCTGCGCCGGATCGATAATTTTCGCCACCCCAAAATCCAGTAGAACGGGAACGCCATCGGCTTTGACAAGAATATTCGCGGGCTTGATGTCCCGATGCACAATCAATCGTTGATGCGCGTATTGCACCGCCGAAGCGATCTGCAGGAAAAGTCTGAGTCGCTGTGAAATCGAGAGCCGGTGTTGATCGCAATATCTGTTGATCGGCTGGCCTTCCACCAGCTCCATCACGAAATAGGGAATGCCATCTTCGGTCGCGCCGCCATCGAACAGCCGCGCAATGTTCGGATGTTGCAGGTTCGCCAGGATCTGCCGCTCGTTGCGAAACTGCGCCAGAAAAAAACTGGCATCCCGATCCTGAAGCAGGTCGCGCAACAGCTTGAGCGCGACATGCTGCTCATAAGCTTGGTCGGCCCGCACCGCGCGGTACACGTCTCCCATTCCGCCGCGGCCCAGCTTGCCGACAATTTTGTAGTGCCCGACGCGGGCGCCGATCATCTTCTCGGCGGGAGTGGGTTGGCGGCTCAGATCACCGGCCAGTTCTTCCGCCAACAATTCGAGAGCCGGTTTTTCCAGAGCAGGTTCGCTGCGCCCAGAATAATTCAGCAGCGATTCCACTTCGCTGCGCAGAGATTCATCGCTTCCGCAGGAGCGATCAACAAAGGCTTTCCGCCGGCTGGCATCGCAGGCCAGCGCTTCGTTATAAATTTGCTCAATTCTCTGCCACCGTTCAGCTTCCACTGGTTGCGCCTCGATCGAAAGGCGGACACGCACCCTTGGCCAATTAACCCGGGGATATTCGCCCAAACCGAACCCTACAGCTCGGCCGCCAAGCTTGCTAACCTGCTTTGGAAATTGCTGCACTACCTTATCAAAAGTTTGAATATCGACAAATGAGATTTCACCCCCGATTCAGTTGATTGAAGATCGGATCGGAAAACAGAAGAAGGCGCAGCAGCAGAAGTAGGGCGCAGTCGAAATACTCCTCGATGACCTGCTTCCGCCGCGAGAGTCGGTAACGACCGACCGCACATTGGGAGATTATGGCAGATCGGATAGCGTCATGATTATGGGGGTGTGGTCAGAGGGCTTTTCTTGCCCGCGTGGTCCCTTGTCGATTTCGCAGCTTTCCAGTCGATCTGCCAGCCTTGGAGACAATAAGAAGTGATCGATTCGTATACCTCGATTGTTTTGGAACGCCTGCCGAAAGTAATCCCAAAATGTGAAATGTCCGATTTCGCCCACGTGCAACGACCGGAACGCATCGGCGTAACCCAGACCCAACATCGCACGATAGCGGGCTCGCGGCTCCGGCTGAAACAAAGCATCGTGCTTCCACGAAGACGGCTTGTGACAGTCGATGTCCTCAGGAATCACGTTGAAGTCGCCGCCAATTAGCGTCGGCACATCGTCCCGCTTCCATCTAATCATTTGCTGAGTCAGCCGATCCATCCAAGCTAACTTGTACGCAAACTTGTCGCTCCCTACTGGATTGCCATTGGGAAGATAAACATTGGCGATGCGGATGCCCTTGATGACTACCTCCAAGAACCGCGCGTGGCTGTCGGAATCGTCTCCGACGAGAGCCTTCGCAATCGTCTTCATCGGATGTCGCGACAGAATCGCAACCCCGTTATAGGCCTTCTGCGTGACCGCCACACTGTCATAGCCGAGCGACTTGAAGGCTTCGGACGGAAACTCCGTCCCCTTCAATTCTTGCAGCAACAACACGTCAGGTTCGCGGACTTTCAGCCATGCCGTGACATGGCTCAGCCGGGAGCGAACGGAATTCAAATTCCAACTAGCGACTTTAAACATCAACCCACATTCTAGCGTCGGAGTGCGAAGGCGGTCATTGGCTGCGGTTCATCTGGTCACAAACCGAGGAATTTCAGGTTGGTCGCCGCTTGTGTTTGACTGAATTCAGTTTTGTACTGGATGATTGAGACCCATGGACGTTGAACGCATCATTGACGAGATTGCGCAGCTGCAGGAGATGTTCGAAGCGCCGGACATTAGGCCACTCAGCACGAGCGACATCACTGCCGCCAATCGAAGACATGACGAGATGCTTGCCCGTAGTCCTTGGTTCCGGTTGTGGCAGCATTTTGGCGTCTGCTGCCGCGCCGAACCTTCGATAATCCGACTACCGGGACCGGAAGCTAGGTGAGTGAGCCGCAACTGTGAAGGAATTGTCTAACTGCACGACTTCGATAGATCGACCAGTCGCCGTCGCAGTCGTCGCCACACCAAGCACATTCCGTGGCAGGCTTGGTGCACAGGTTGGGGGCTTTGACGCCGCACATCCGTAGGCGCGGACTTGGTCCTCTGTCGCGAGCGGCATTTCGCACCTAGCAAGATGGGGCGGCAGATATCTCTTCTGCGAGATTTCAGGAATAATTGTGACCAGATCGTTAGACTGTTGACTTGCGTTCCGGCCTGTTGTTCGGTAAGGCGTACAGTTCCTCAAGTTCGGAATCCTCCAGCGTGACAGGCACGACCAAAGCGATGCGCTGGCCGATCTCGGGGAACTCAACCGTTTCCACCGTCTCTGGATCAAGGTATCCGACGACGTCGCCCATCTTGAGGTCTTTCCCTTCTGTGTCGCCCTCAATCTTGAAATGGTCGTCGGTAGTGAAGTGGCCGAATGCTACGACTCTGACTCTCATGTCTTTGCTGACCTCATGGTTTCGTCGTCAAATATCACGGCGCACACCCTGTCTCCATGGAATCCATCCACCAGCCGCAGTCGCCTTGCCTGTGCCGCTTTGTGATCTCTTGTGCTTTGGTCATTGCTGGTCGCCCCGATGAGATCGGCGGGAACGCGGAAACCGCTGGCATGCGCAACTTCCGTGCGATCTCACGATAGCGGGGCATAGAGTCTCGAAAAATTCCGCCGCGCCCGGGATGGCGAGCAGTTTGGGAATGCAGTTGGGTTCCGCGCGATCAAGGCCCAGCGCCGCAGTCAAGATTTGTTGAACTTCAGGGCGTGCGTTCGTGGTTTCGTTTTCCTCGGCGGAGCTTTTCGTCCTTTTCGCCGGTATTCAAGTCTTGGCGCAGGGACACTCGGCGCTATTTTCCAGCAAAGATGGCAATTTTGCGAGTGAGGCAAATTGATCCTGCCTGCCCTGACAGCAAAAGGTTCGCTCCACGAAATGGATTTGAAAGCTCGGGAATCGTTTTTGATTGACGGACCAAAGCGCCGTGATCCTGCCAAGCGAACGATGCCGTGGGCGGATTTTGAGTGAAATCGCGCTACAATCATCAGCTTTAAGTAGCTTCAGGCGAGCCTGCTTCACCAGGGTGCGACGGCGCGGTAGAACGCCGCGAAAGTGATGGGCCACTGGGCCGAGTTAGGTTTTCGTGAGGGAGGTACTCATGAGATTAGCGCGAATCGCGGTAATGGCTGGGGTGGGCCTCGTGGCGGCGTGTGCGGGCGAGGCGCAGACGTTGGCCCCGGATGTGACCAAACAAGTGGATGCAGTTTTCACGAAGTGGGACCGAGCGGACTCTCCCGGCTGTGCGCTGGGAGTGTACCGGGGCGGGCAGATTGTTTATAAGCGTGGGTACGGCATGGAGGACTTGAACGAGGACGTGCACATCACGCCGGAGACGGTGTTTCATGTGGCGTC
>JASHRE010000484.1 GCA_030037515.1 Candidatus Sulfotelmatobacter sp. | reverse complement strand
ACGGAGAAATTCATCATCACTTCTACAAGTCGGCCGTTTGCAACGATGACCGCGACTACTACGTCTACACCCCCCCGGGTTACAACCCTGCGGCAAAAACGAAATATCCCGTGCTCTATCTGCTGCACGGTTTCAGCGACGACGCCAGCGGATGGAGCGCGGTCGGTCGCGCCAACGTCATCCTCGACAATCTGATTGCACAGGGCAAAGCCGAGCCGATGATCGTGGTCATGCCGCTCGGTTACGGCACGATGGAAATGATTCGCCTGGGCTGGGGCGCGTGGGGTCACACAGACGTCCGCAACGAGAATTTCTCGAAGTTCGGCGAAGCGCTGCTCACCGAAGTGATACCGCGCGTCGAGAGCGAATATCGCGTGAACAAAGACCGCAAAATGCGCGCCATCGCCGGACTTTCCATGGGCGGCTCGGAATCATTGCTCACCGGACTGAATAATCTCGGCCAATTCGCCTGGATTGGCGCGTTCAGTTCTGGCGGCATTCCGGAGGATTTCGACAAAGACTTTCCCGGCCTCGACGCCAAAGCCAATCAGCAGATTCGGTTGCTGTGGGTCGCCTGTGGAACGGAAGACCGGCTAATCGCGGTGAATCGGAAATTCCGAGACTGGTTGAAAGAAAAAGGCGTGCAGCATGTGGACATCGAAACTCCCGGCATGCACACGTGGATGGTCTGGCGAAGGAACCTGTCGGCGTTTGCACCGCAGTTGTTTAAATGAGCTCGCGCAGCCCGGACGCCCTCGGGCGGGTCGCAGGAGGGGTGCGCGACGAGGGCGTCCGCCCACACCATCTACGGCACGCTGACGTGCTCGTGATTCTCCGCCGGCACGTACTTCACCGCCGCCGTGCGCTCCAATTTGTCCCACGCGAACTTGCGGCCTTCGAGCGCGCGCTTCAGGGTTTTGAAGAGCACCACCGAAAACAGCTGCCGATACGCGAAGCGCTGCAGCCAGACCTGGCTGAGCAGCATGACATCTTCTTTCTCATCGGGACGCCGACGCTCCAGGGCAAACGCGATCGCCGAGGCGAAGAAATCAATCACCAGGAATGCGAAGAAAAACACCACCAGCTTGTGAAAACTGGCTGGGTCGGTCGAATCGGGATGGAAATGTTTCTGGATGAAATACCAGATTGTGCCAAAGGCAAACATGATGTCGATGAGCGGAGAAACCAGTGGCAGAAGAATCTGGAAGATGACAATGTTGGGAAGTGCGATCCATCCCAATACGCCTTTGCGCGCAACCACTTTGCGGTGCTTATAGACCGATTGCAGAATTCCGAACGACCAGCGGAAACGCTGGCGCATCAGGGCATTCGCGTTGGTAGGCGCTTCGGTATAAGCGAGCGCCATGTCTTCATATTCGACACGATATCCCATGCGTAACAGCGCCATGGTTAAGTCGGCGTCTTCTGCGACAGTATCGGTGTGATAGCCGCCCGCCTCACGCACAGCTGATACACGCCACGCACCGATTGCTCCGGGAACCACACTGACCGCTCCGAGCAGGTCGAGCGCACGCCGTTCGAAGTTCTGGCTGGTGATGTACTCGAGCGCCTGCCAGCGCGTCCAAAGATTCACGCGGTTGCCGACTTTTGCGTTGCCCGCGATGGCGCCGACTTTGGGGTTGATGAAGTGCGGCACCAGCCGCGAAATCGCGTCGGGAGTGATCACCGTGTCGGCGTCAATCCCGACGAATAACTCCGCGTCTCCGATGTGCTCGATTCCGTAATTGAGAGCGTCGGCTTTTCCCGAGTTTGGTTTGGCAAGAATCAGCACGCGTCCGGACTCTTCTTCGGGAGCGAAGGCATCGCGGGCCACCTCGAGCGTGCGATCGCGCGATCCATCGTCGATGACGATCACCCGTAGATTCGGGTAATTCGAATTGAGCGCCGCACGGACCGTCCGCTCGATCACTTTTTCTTCGTTGTAGGCCGGGATCAGCACTGCGACTTTCGGCTTGTAGGAGGCGATTTCGGCGGGCTTGCCAAAGATCTTCTCGTGCACCCGGTCGTAAATTGCGGCCGCGCCGATAAACAGCAAACGGCCCGTCATAAGAACATCACCGAGCAGAAAGACCCAGGTGATTGCCACGAGGCCTGCATCGAACAGCCAGAAGCCGAAGCGGTCGAAGCGCGCGGCCCAGAGTTCTCCCGTTGGCAACGGTGCCATCACATCGGCGCGAGTTTTGCCAATCAATTCATAGACCGGCACGACCTCGTATCCGCGGGCGCGAATGCCATCAATGATCATGGGCAAAGCGCGCACCGTCTCCGAGCGATCGCCCCCGCCATCGTGCAGCAGCACGATGTTTCCGCAGCGCAGGTCTTCGGGGCGGCACGGCGGCAAATGCGACAGCACGTAGGCGGTGATTTCATCCGCTGTGCGCTTTCCGTGCGGCTCCGAAGGATCATTAAGGTTCCAATCGTTAGGATCGATTCGGTTACCGACGGTGATGTAGCCCAGTTCTTGTGGAACTTCGAGCGGGCGCACCTGATCGGCAGTGTCGGGCTCTTCGTCGACGGCATAAGGGGGCCGCATCAGCGTGGCGCGAATGCCCAGCAAGCTGCCGAACAGGCGCTCGGTCAGATTGAGCTCCACCTTCATGTACGCCGTTGAAATGTTGCTGACATCGGGATGCGTGAAGGTGTGATTGCCGATCGTGTTGCCTTCCTGGTAAATGCGTTTGGCCAGCCCGGAAAATTTGTCGGTCTGAATGCCGATGAGGAAAAACGTCGCCGTGGCGTGTTTTTCTCTGAGAACGTCGAGAATTTTGGGCGTCCACTCCGGATCGGGACCGTCGTCGAACGTGATCGCAACCTGGTTGGGGCTGTAGCCGTAGCGTCCCACGCGGTACGGCTGCGGCAGATTCTGAAACACTT
>JASHRE010000483.1 GCA_030037515.1 Candidatus Sulfotelmatobacter sp. | reverse complement strand
GCCGGGCAGAGAATTTACGCCGATACGATTCTGCTGAATGGGGTGGTATTCGCGCGCAACATCCGACTGAGCGGATCGAGCGCGATGGGCGAGGTGCAGGGAGTGGTGGTGGCGTATCGTGGCGATCGGAATGCGCTCGAACTGCGCGACCTGCTGTCGCCGTCGCCGATGAATTTCAGTCTGACCGCGGGCACGCGCGTTACGCGTGCAAATCAGCCCGCATCGATCAGCGAGTTGGTCCCGGGAACGCTAGTGTCGGTGAATTTTCTCCCCGATCCGGGGAACCGGCCGGTGGCGGAGCAAGTCACGATCCTGATCACGCCGGGAGCGGAGTTCCGCTTCTCCGGGCGCGTGACCGCGCTCGATCTGCACTTGGGCCTTCTGCTCGTGACCTCAACCGATCATAGAATGTACGAAATTCATTTCGATCCGGTGTCATTGCCGGTTTCTTCAGATTTGCGCGAAGGCGCCCAGGTAACGGTGCTGATACGATATGAGCGAAACCAATACGTGGCGCACGGATTGACGGTGGATAAGGGTCCGGCGAATTGATTCGGTTCGAAGTGTTCGCGCAGTGCCCTTCAGGCGTCCCCTCCCCACTCTTCCCGGCCCTAGAAGGGCCGCACGATTGTCAGATGCCCGCTGGGGCGCCGTCGCCGGCGGATCCCCGCTGC
Organism: Candidatus Sulfotelmatobacter sp.; assembly: GCA_030037515.1. GTDB lineage: Bacteria > Acidobacteriota > Terriglobia > Terriglobales > Acidobacteriaceae > Sulfotelmatobacter. The sequence continues at coordinate 5,088 of JASHRE010000483.1, read as the reverse complement.
CGTGTTTCCGCCAATGCCGTTCTCACACGCGGTTTGACGCGCTCGGGTGCATATCTCAAGCCTTCGGCATTGATTCGAATCAGTTACCCTGTTCTTTTCACGAACAAGGTAACTCGCAGCTCCGAAGTTGCCTGGATCAACCCTGACGCTGAGTGCCGCGTCCGCGGCTGGGGCGCAGTTCTGAGGCAGAAGACAGGGACTGGCTTGTGCCCCGCTTCCGATCGGGCTCGCCGGATTCCTGTTCGGTGGACGCCGCCCTGGTTCGATCACCCACCGCCCCTGCGCTGTACAGATTCCCACTGTGGCTGCCGTGTCCGTTCCGTAGAGCCTCCACGCGTTGCGAGGGAAGAAAAACCACGGAGCGATCGATCCAGTCGTTGGAACGGCGGGTGATGGCGCGGAGGAACAGCGAACGCGAAGGCAGCCAGTCCGGCAGCTTGCTTACGACCGACAAGTGACGGCGCGTGTTGAGGTGGCGCTGCAACTCGAAATGCCGGAGATATTTCCGCACCACGATCGGCATAGTCATACTCAGCGCCGCAGAAAAATTCTGCAAAGCCATGGCGCGCAGGTCCTCAGGACTCTGCAACAGACGGATGAGGCGCTCGGCCAGGTGTTCGGGATCGCCGGGGCGGTAGAACTCAATGGCGAGATCTTCTTCGTCGGCCATCTGACGAAAATCCTCGAGATTGGCGCACACGACGGGCACGCCATAGGCACAGGCGAGATGCGCCACGCCGCTGCAACCTGTGGACGACGAGTAAGGCATAACCATGACGGAAGCGCTTTGAAACAGATTTTCTACCTGGTCCTCCTCCACGTAGCCGGTGAACTCGATGCCGGGGTGGGAAGAATATTTTTTTTCGACGGACTCGACGTAACCCGCGGCCTGGGGATGATTGCTGCCGGCGATCACCAGCTTGACGTTGGGAAGACGATCGGAAATCCGGCGAAAGGCTGCAATCATCAACTCCAGCCTTTTGTATGTGCCCCATTTTCCAAACGCTAGAATGCGGTGCTCGGGATTACCTCGGCGCGAAAAATCGGGATACTTGGGGCTATGCGCGAGAATGCCATGAGCGCGTACATGCACGTTCTGGCCGCCGTAACGCTCAGATAGGATCCTCTGGTATCGCGGCATGAGAACGGAAACCGAATTCGCTAACAACAACATTCGTGTGGCGACGGCTCCGGCCAAGCGATAGGCGATGGGAAAACGGACGCCGAGATCCTTCAGGTCCATGGTATCCATGAGGTGATGCAGCGTGACGTGCGTGTATCGTCCGGTGAGTCGCGTGAGAACAGGAGTGCTGAGACCGGCGAAGGCGTTCAGCGGATTGGTGCCGAAGGTGCTGAAGAGCAGGTTGAACCAGACTACGTCGGGATTGAGTTCGCGGAGTTTGGCGAGCAGACGAACCATGGTGGCGGGACGATCGGGAGACCAGCAGCGGACGACGGAAAAGTCCTCAAGCTCCGGTGCATCAACCGAGATTTCGTCGGCGAGGATGGTGAGGTGCACGAAAGAATTGCTCTGAAGCTCCCGAGCAATGTGAAAACCGTATTCGCTCAGACCGCCATGGCTCGGCGGAAAAGTTGTAACCAGACAAATTCTCATTCAAGGTCCCGGCGCACGATTTTGGATGAAGTGGCGGAAGGGAATGTTGGCGTTTAAAGTCCGCCATCCGGCGGAAGCCGCGAGCAGCGAACGGTTTGGATCAGTGCAGCGCCGGGACAGAAGCGCTGGGTGCGGGAGCGCTCCAGCGTGCAAGGATGGGCAGGAGCGCGGCGCGGACTTTCATTGTGGTTTCCTCCAGCGAAGAATTCTCGACCACTGTGAGATTCGATACAAACTTCCGCAACGTGAGATAAGCCTGGCGATTGCGGTGAAGGAATGGCAGCGGATATTCGGGTTTGCGGAATCTCGCGACCTCCGGAGCGATGTCGATGATGTAGGCGAGATCGGGAGCGGGAACAAGCCGGAGGATTAGCCGCGCGATCGTGCGCGGCAACCATTGTTTCAGAGGCAAGTTGGCAAGCTCATCGTAGATGTAGCGATCGAAGATGACGATCTCGCGATCGCTGGAGTGTTGCAGCCTGCGTATACGAAACGAAAGACTGAGCGCATCGGCGCAATACAAACACAGCCGAATCAGTTCAAGCGGTCTGGAACTGACATTTTTGTCGCGGCGTTTGAGCGGTTTTTCGGGGCTGCCGATTCCCCGATCTCCACGAAACGCGCAGTGGCTGGCGAATTCTCTCAAGCGCGCGCCGACGACCACGTCATCCCACATGCTGAAGATGGAGACTTGCAGTTTCGACCGCAGGAGCCAGGCTTCGAGAGCTTGAATCTGCGTGCTTTTGCCGGCGCCGTCAATGCCGGAAAAACTGATGATGGCCAATGGTCGTTTGCGCACAAGTTTTCCGAAGCAATTGTCAGTGAGCCCCGGGTGGTTTGGGCGGCGTGGCGGCGGTGAGAGCTACAACCGCACCAATCGCCACGCCTGCGGCAATGATTGCGCCGGTTCTCAAGATGATGGTGCGAACTCTGCGTTGCTTCGCGGGAGCGATGGCCACCCCTGCGGGCTGCGATGCTGCGATGCCATTTACGTTGGGCGCTTCGGCAGCGGCGGTGCCGACCGGTTTCTGCGGAGCGGCGGTTTGCGGTGAAGGTGGGCTGCTGGATTCGCTCTGGGATTGCGCCAACAGCATGACGGCGTCATCTGTCTCGCGGTTCGAGTTCAAGCGAACGGTGCCGGGACTATCAGGAGGCGGAGTGGTTGCGGTGTTGGTTGTGTTGGCTTGCTGGGCTGCGGCCGGCAGGGTGCCGGTCAACATTCCCAGCAAAGCGAGAGTGCAGGCGAGATGAAGGAACGGTCTTGTTGCGTCCATGGTCACCTCCGCGACCCACAGCTTGCGCCGTGGGCTGCATGCTTGGGCCGCTTCGCGGCTCAAGCGACGATCATCTTTTGATCGCACTGCGCCGTAAAAGCTCCTAACTGGCAGCTTCCAGATCGCCGACGTTCCCGATCCAGGGCTGCTGCGCAATCTGGTGCAGCGAAAAACTGTGAAAACTCCGAACCGCCTCCTCGGCGCTATCGAAGACTTCAAACAAGCGATCGACCTTCATCAATTCCAGAATGACTGCGGAGCCGGGTGCGACCGCGGCCAGCTTCACATCGCCGTCGCGCTTCATGGCTTCGTCCATGCAGAGCAGCAACATTTCGACGCCCGAGCTGTCAATATCCTTGATTCCTGAACAGTCCAGAACAATGCGAGGGCGCTCGGCCTGAAGGAGGTTCTTGAATTCTTCCTGAAAACTGATGGCTTCCGATTCGTAGAGCCGCTCCGGTACTTGCATGACGATCACAGGTCTGCTGGCACACATTTTTGCTCCCCTTAGGATTCGAACTCCGTGGTTGTATTTATCGAGCGGATGCGGTCGACGATGCTCGCTCGTGGGCGAGAATTTTCCTGCTTAAGCTCCGGGACGGAGACACGCGAACGTTTTGGTTGTCGGACGGCAGCGTTGAAGCGGAGGAGGCGAGGATCGCAAACCTCGACCCGCACTCCGCGCTCCAGATTGAGCAGCGTGTTGCCGTGGACAATAGAACGGCGGACATCGAGCCAGACGCCAACGTAGGTATTGGGCAGAACCGAACTGCTCTCGACCACGGTACCGTAGTCGATGTAGGAATCGTGTTCAATGTTGCTAAAACGAGTGATGACGGCGCGTTCGCCGATGGCGCATCTGGCTCCCAGATAGGCGGGACCGACGATGCGGGCGCCGCGACGAATCTCGACATCGCGATCGGCCCAGATTCCCGGCTTGCGCTGTTCGCCAAGGGGGTGCAGATTACAGCGCGAGAGAAAGGCGTCGGTGATGAGCCGGCGAAAATCCTCTGGATGTGAGATGCGGCAGACGTATTCCTTGACCAAGTAGGAGGAGGGGAAGAAATCCGGCTGAACCCGAGTGGCACCGAAAGAACTGCCGACCGTTTCTCCGGCGGGGTTGCAACTCACAACCCACAAATCCAACGAGCCTTCGCGATCGGAAGCTCGTGTGACGGAGCGGCGGCCCTGGCGATGAAAAGCGAGCAGATCGGGAAGATCTGGCTCGATGTAGGCCGTGGGCTTGGCGACAACCGCGGAGTTACATCCGTTTTTTCCATACTCGTTGAGGATTTGGGCGACAGCCGGCCAGGGATCATCGGCAACGCGCACGGCGAGATTTTCCGGGGGGTGGCGGAACGCCGGGATCGAAGTGGCCAAGTCGGACTGCACGACGAGCGAGATGAGTTTCACGTCGATGGCGAGCAGCCGATCGAGGATGTGCTCCAGGACGGATCGTCCGAGCAGCTCGGCGAAGGCGAGCGCTTCTCCCGCGAAAGGCGTCGTGGAGTTGGCGTCCACCACGCTGGATTGGGAGGAGTTCTCATCGTACCCGCCTTCTGTTTCAACGATAACTATGGCCCCAACATCCACGTAACATCTGCCCTCTTTTGGATTCAGATCAAGTTGTCAATTACGCGGCTCGTTGTTCCCTCAGGGAAACAACGAGGGTGGGCGTAAGAGCGGGGTCAGAAGCGCCGCCGTTGGTGGCCGACAGCAAGGCTGACACGCGGGGGTTTTTCCGCCGCGGGATGCGCCGCTTGGGGAACAGGAGGTCGCGCATTTTCAGCTTCGCTTTGTGAAGCTGAGATTTGGAGTTCCCAATCGAACATTGCAGCAGGCGTGCGATTTCGTGGTGCTGGTAGCCCTCGATCTCGTGCAGAGCAAACACGGTGCGGCAGCCTTCCGGCAAGGACTCGATGGCGCGGAGCAGAGCGATTCGATCAATGGCACCGGTCAGGCAAGGATCTTTTCTGCCGATATCATGCGAAAGAGAAGGAGACTCGGCAGAAACCGGTTCGTTGAGCGAGAGCACCGCGCGCGATTTCTGGCGGCGCAGCTTCATGAGAACGGTGTTGACGGCGATTCGATAGAGCCAGGTGGAGAAGGCGGCTTCACCGCGGAAGGTCCCAATGGTGCGAAACACTTGCAGGAAGGCTTCCTGGGTCAGATCCTCAGCCTCAGCCACATCTTTCGTCA
>JASHRE010000482.1 GCA_030037515.1 Candidatus Sulfotelmatobacter sp. | reverse complement strand
GCCTCATACAGCTTCAGATTTCGCGGCGCATGCGCAGACCAGCCAGCCTGCCAGGCCGGCCCCCGCTGCTGTGCCGATCTATCAGCCGGCCAGCGCGACCGTTCCTACCACGCAGCCCGCAACGATTCCTGACCCCAAGTTCACCGCTGCCCCCGGCACAGAAATCTACACCGCCAAGCGCGGCGAGTCCATCTCCGGGTTGGCTCACCGGTACCTGGGCAGAACCGGCTATCTGACCTCCGCCGGACTAGCCGAGGCGATCAGGGGGGTAAATCACATTCCGGAATCGACCAGCATCCTAAGAGCGAACGAACAGATCACAATTCCAGGAATTCTCGCGGCCCCGATCGTCGAGCACACGATCCCGGTTCCCAAGGACTTTGAAGTCAGGGCCGTCTATCTTACAGGCGTTATGGCAGGCAGCGATCACGGACTACGCATCATTCGCCAGTGGCGCTCGGTCGGTGGCAACGCCGTTGTTTTCGATATCAAAGACTCTGACGGCAGCGTCAACATTCCCTTCGAACATCCCCTGCTCGGCGAACATCATGTCTACATTCATGATGTGCCAAAGTTCGTGCATTTTCTGCATGAACAGAATATGCATGCGATTGCCCGCATCGCGATGTTCCGTGACGAGCATCTGGTTGTGAACCACCCTGAACTTGCGGTGCAATCGCGAAAGAATCACACGGCGTGGCGCGAAAACGGCAAGCTGGTCTGGACCGATCCTTCCAATCCCAAAGTTCAGGATTACGACATCGCCCTGGCCAAGCATGTCGCGCAATTGGGTGTCGACGAAATCCAGTTTGACTACGTCCGTTTCCCCGCCGAAGGCGATCAAAAAGACGCGATGTTCGTGTTCCAGAACGACCAACCGAAAGCACCGCAAACTGATTCCGCTTTAACCGATGGCAATCCCGGCCGCAGCTGCGATGCGGCCGCAACGGCCCACACAGCCCCAAAGGCGCAAAACGATGCAGTTCACGCCGCGAGCCGTGGGAGAGACGGCAATCCAGGCAACCAAGCCAGCAAAGGGCGTCAGACAGGATGTCAAGTCGTCAAAACGCTACCGCACGGCCTGCAACGCTCCGATGTCATCGCCGGGTTTCTGAAGAAGGCTTATTCCGAGCTTCATCCCACCGGCGTACTGCTTTCACTCGATGTTTTCGGCGTAATGGCATGGCAACGGCAGGTTGATCTGTCGCATACCGGCCAGGACATCGTGCAGATGGCCAAATACTGCGACGTCCTGAGCCCGATGATTTATCCATCACACTTTTTCGGCATGGATAACATTCCACGCCCTGGCGATGAACCGGCGCATTTCATCGGCGAGTCGATGGACCGCTTCGTGTTGATCACGAGGGGCACCGGCGTCGTGGTTCGCCCATGGCTGCAGGCCTTCCACTGGCGCACAAAGACGTATTCGCCGGAATACATCAAGATTCAGGTGGAGACCGCGCGCTCGAAAGGTGGTGTCGGGTTCTTGTTCTGGAATGCCGCCAACGACTACTCCAAGCCTTTTATTGCCATGCCGGAGATGAAGTCGGAGAACCGCAAGGACGCCTCCAACAAGGAACGATCAAAGGATAATCCTCGCTTCTTCCGCGGTGACGAACTGCCGGCACCAACCGTCCAGGCCTCGGCCACTCGAGGAAATTAAAGTCTGCAAGAGAGAGATAAAGTTTCGCCCCCCCCGTAATCTCGCATCGGCGGGGCGTGCCCCTCACTCCCTGTTTAAAGCAGATCCTTTACCGTCGTATCGATGGTGATGCGGGTTGCCTTAAGCACACCAACGATGCGAGTCAGGTTTCCGTTGATGTCGTAGGCGTCTAGCGTGAAGGCGCCCTCATACTGATTCCCTCCCGGACACAAGGTGATCTCTTCCACGATGTGTGTCGGACCGGCCGCATTGCCGATGCCGCCCGGTGCGTTCTCGGTGTCGTTGCCCGCCCATGCGAAGTGATTGAGTTTGTATTTGAGGGCGCCAGTTCTTTTCCAGACCCCCATACAGAATTGCCCGTCCTGCGGAGGCCTTCCCGAATTCATGATCTCCGTTCCGTCGCTATGCCAGGTGACGAGCGCATTGTCGATGGGCGCGCCGTCCGGCGGGCCGTCCGTGCCGTTGCCCTTGGCGGTAAGAGTGACGTGCCACATCCCAACAATCGATGGCTCATCGGAGACCGGCAAGATGGAGGCCAGTGACTTCGATCCACGCCATAACTGGCGTTGAAAACTTGGGCTGGGTTTGCCACCGCACAGCGCATTGCCGTTTGTGGCAAATGTCACCGCAAGAATGAGAGTTCCGAGAGCGAACCAGAGTCTTTTTGCACTGAAGTTCATGCGATCTCCTTTGCGAAATTGCCGCGCATCGGAGCGGGATGGTGACCGAATACCGCGGCTTCTGGCAAGGAACAGTGCATAAATTTCGGTGAACAAAGGTGAACAGGTAAGTTATTGAAGGAATTAGATTTGCTCACATACAGGAAGCGCGATGTTATAGTTTCTATCCAAAATTGGGGCCTAGGCGTGCTTCCTGCTACTTACAGATTTGGCGAATTCGAGTTGGACCGCTCGCGTTTCGAGCTTTCACGAAATGGGCGCATTCTAAAAATCCAACGCATACCGTTGGAGTTGCTGATCCTTCTACTCGAACGAAAAGGTCAAATCGTAAGCCGGGAGGAAATCATCGAGCGCCTGTGGGGTAAGGACGTTTTCGTCGATACCGAGCATGGGATCAACACCGCGATTCGCAAGATCCGGGCGGCTCTGCGAGACGATGTCGAGTCTCCCCGGTTCGTCCAAACTGTATCCGGCAGAGGATACCGCTTCGTTCCTGAAACGCGCGTTCCTGAAGCATCCAAGACAGACGACGGCAACGACAGCGCAGCTGCCGCCGAAAGAACGGCGGAAACTTTGCAGCCGGGTACCGTGGGAACTCTCTCCGCAGGATCCGTGGAGCGCTCGAAATTGTTCTGGCTGGCGGTCGCGCTACCCATTGTCCTGCTGGTCGCCGCTGCACCCTTGGTTCTGAATGTCGGAGGGTTGCGCGAGCGCATTTTTGGCAGAGGCGGTACGGGTCCGATTCACTCAATCGCGGTGCTGCCACTGGCAAATCTCTCCGGCGACCCTTCCCAGGACTATTTCGCCGACGGTATGACCGATGAACTGATCACGGCTCTTGCGAAAAATCGCTCACTGCGAGTCGTCTCGCGTACCTCTGCCATGCAATACAAAGGAGCCAGGCGTCCTCTGCCGGATATCGCCCGCGAATTAGGCGTCGACGGAATTCTGGAAGGGGCCATCACACGCGCTGCCAACCGCGTGCATATGACCGTGCAGTTGATCTACGCTCCAACCGATACCCATATCTGGGCGGAAACCTTCGATCGCGATCTCGACCAGGCCTTTGCGATCCCTGGAGAACTTTCGCAAACCGTGGCCGGAGAGGTAAGAACCCGAACCTCGGCCACGCCTCCGCCACACCATATCAATCCGGAGGCCCACGACGCCTATCTCCGCGGACGTTATTTCTGGTTTGCCGGCAACGACAAGCGCAGCCAGGAATATTTCGAGAAGGCCATTCAGATTCAGCCGGACTACGCAGCCGCATGGGCGGGTCTGTCCGATTCCTACGCCATTCGCGCGGTCGACGAGGAATGCCCGGCGAAGGACGTCATGGCGCAAAGCGAAGCCGCTGCCCATAAAGCCGTCGAACTCGACGATTCGCTTCCGGCAGCGCATCACTCCATGGCCGCTTGGTACCTGTTTTATGCTTGGGACCTGCCTCGCGCCGACGACGAATCGCGGCGATCGATCGAACTCGATCCCACGATCTCCGAGCAGCACCATTTGCACTCCTATATTCTGCTGGCGATGAAGCGCAACGATGAGGCCTTGCTGGAGCAGAAGCGTGCCACCGAACTCGATCCCTTCGCGCGCTCCTGGGGACTTGGGCATGCCTACTTGCAACTGCGGCAGTTCGATGCCGCCATTGCCGAGCTTCGCATGCGTGCCGACGCGACGCCGAATGAAGTATTGATCCGGCTGAATCTCTCAGATGCCTACTGGCATGAGAGCATGTGGAAGGAATCAGAGCGGGAACTTGAGAAAGGCCTGCAACTCATCGGCGCAACAGACCGTGCCAACGCCGCGCACGAGGCCTTCGAACGAGGCGGCGAAAGAGCTGTAGAACGGTGGGGCGTTAGGGATATTCTGGCGCGCGCGCGGACGACGTACGTGGAACCGTTTGAGATCGCGCGATCGTATGCTTTTCTCGGCGATAAGGCGAATACGCTCAAGTTTCTGGACGAGTCTTACCGCCGGCGCTATCCCTGGCTTATCCTCTTGCAAACGGAACCAGATTTCGATTTTGTGCACTCAGAGCCAAGCTATGAGGCGCTCCTGCACAAGATTGGTCTTCAGTGATAAGGAAAAAGCAGCTGTCTGTGCGAAACCGATTGTCCTGTCACCAGACGTGCGGCACAAGCCCATATCGAACGCGAGCACAATACTCGGCATTGCCCGCGAGGTCGCACCGCAGCGTTCGTTCCTCGTGAATGAGGCGATGGAGCAACACTGGCCCGAGCCGAGCGAATGCTGGTAGAGCGATAAACGATCCCAGAGCGAATGGTGAGTTGGCGCCAGCGTGATGGTGCCGAGATACGTGGGATGGCGAACCAGCGCCATACGGTCCAGACGGAATCCCGCGTTGACCGCCCTTCACCTGAATCGTGCTTGATGCAAACGCGCTCGTCTCCATCACCCGGAAGAGGAAGCAATGGCCAACAACAGCCAGCGCCTGTGCGATCAGCACGAGTCCGACTGGAACGGGTCCGAGCCGGTTCCGCGAACCATTTCGAAGCGGAAATCCAGCCCGGTCAGAGCAAATGCCGCGATCGTGATCGGGCCGAAGACTTTCTGAAACGATTTTTGCTGCGGGTCCGCTTCTTCACGGCGCAAGCCAGGCTCCACCAATTCAGGAATGTGCTCAACAAGATCAGCGGAGAAGTACGTCCAGAACCCGGCCATCAGACCGGCAAAAGCCAAGCCTGCCAGGACCGCCACGATCCCGCCGAGTAAACCGTGTGGCTACAAGCACGACAAGAGTCGTGACCATCTTGCCCAGGGCACGGGATTTAAGAGTCGATC
>JASHRE010000049.1 GCA_030037515.1 Candidatus Sulfotelmatobacter sp. | reverse complement strand
TTCGTGGTCTCGTGCAGCATCGTGTGGTGCGTGATGTCATAGACCCACTGCTTCAATTCTTTTTCCGTGGGCAGCTCGCCGTATAGCAGCAGATACGCGACTTCGAGAAATGTGCAACGCTCGGCCAGCACTTCGATGGGATATCCGCGATAGCGCAGGATTCCCTTGTCGCCGTCAATGTACGTGATCGCGCTCTTACACGAAGCAGTGTTCATGTAGGCGGGATCGTAGGTCATAATGCCGAAATCATCGGCGCCGGTCTTGATCTGCCGCAGATCCATGGCGCGGATGGCGCCGTTCTCGATCGGAACGGTATACGTTTTGTTGGTGCGATTATCGGTGATGGTCAGTGTGTTTTCTGGCATGGGCGCGTCTTCCCTTTAGCTGGACGATGAAAACAACATAGCGGAGCTTATGACCGATCTCAAGTGCAATCTGTGACCGAAATCACACAGACCTGCGACTTCGTCTGAAAATCCCTCGAATCGGCATAGGGGGAGTGGTCGCCCACTCTCCCCGGCCACACCACTCAGAGCGGGCGCGTTCGCGAGGCGTTGTGAAGAGACTTGCACCTCCAAGCTGTCGAACGTGCTCGGCACACAAAACGAAACCGGCGGCCGAAGCCGCCGGTGTGTGCGTGTTGGGCGGGTCCTGGACCCATCCGCGCCGAGTGCAGCTCGGCAACATCTTCGGTCTAATTGGAATCGTCGCGACGCTTCAATGTCGGACGATCATCATCGCTCTGGCCGTTAGTGTTGCCGTTGTCGCCCGAGTTTGAAGTCCGCCGCAGGCTCGGCTTGTTCCCGTCTTTCTGATCGAGCAGTTTATGCTTGTTCTCGATCGCGGCCAGCCGCGCCTTGACCTCCTCAAACTCCGACGTGGTCACAACGTATTCCTGCTTGGCGGGAAGAATCCTTCGAATCTCTTCCTGCGACTTCTCAATGCGGTCCGGAGTCTGGGGATGCGTATCGAAAGCCTTAGAGAGCGTTCCCGGCTTCTTCTTCTCCATCGCCTGAATCTTTTCAAAGAACGAGACGAAGGCCGAGGGATCGTATCCGGCCCGGTACATGTACTCAATGCCGAGATAATCCGCTTCCGCCTCGAACCCGCGCGAAAAATGGAGGAACGTCAGCGGAATGCCGAGTCCCATACCTTCATAAGCGGCATAGCCGATCACTCCGCCCATGAAAATCGCAGGCAGCGACATGAGCTGCATCAGGTTGGCGCGGGTCATTTCACGCGCATAGTGGCAGGCGGCGACGTGTGCGATTTCGTGCGCCATTACGCCGGCCATTTCGGCTTCTTCGTCAGCAGCGAGGATCAGCCCCGAATTCACGTAGAAGAATCCGCCGGGCAGCGCCATCGCGTTGACCACGTCGGAGTCGATCACCTTGATGGTGAAGGGAACCTGCGCGTCGGAATTGCGCACGATGTTCTGGCCAACCCGGTTTACGTATTCGGTGATCACCGGATCGTTGATCAGCTTGACTTGGGATTCGACCATTTGCGCGTACTGCCGCCCACGCGCGACCTGCCCTTCGACCGAGTACCAGTTCCCCACGCCGCGACCGCATCCCACGTTGCGGTTGCCGACGGCGTCGACGTCGTTCTTGCCCCCATCATGTTTGATCTGGTCATCGTCTTTGGTCGGCAACGCGGCAGGCTGCTGGGCGGGAGCATTCTGCACGTCCCCGGCTTTGGGCTGTCCCTGGTCCGGATCGTTTGTCGGAGCTTGTTGTCCTGTAGTTTGAGCTTGCGCCCGAGTCAATGGACTCACACTGAACGCCAGCATTGCCACCGCGGTTGCCAGCCATCTGACCTGCATAGGAGTACTCCTTGGGGAGATTATACGCCCGGTCGGCAGACACCAAGACCAATCTTTTGTCAACTTTTAGACGCGCCCGGATCGTTCTCAGGTTATCCCGGGGCCAAGCCGAATTTCCAATTTTTTGGTCTGATTCATCATAACGCGAGAGTGGCCAGCACAATCCGTTCATACTGTCGTTCCGAGGGCAGCGAGGAAATCTGCTTGTTTTCATTTGTTTCCCAGCCCGATACCCGTGTCCGACGACAGTGTCCGCCATGGCCCGCTCCCGCGATAGCCGTAAACCCGCGCGCCCCTCATCCAGTCGGTCGACGCACCTGGCGGCGCAATCATGATAATCATGATGCTGATGGCGATTGACCACATCCGCGATCACGTCGCCCGCAGCGCCATGGAGTTTCTGCCCACAGTCTTACCCCGCCCACCGCTCCCATTTTTTCGCCCGCTGGATCACCCCTTTCGGCGCGCCCGTCTTCTTGCTCACCGTCGGCCTCGGCGCCTTTTTCTGGATGACTCCCCTCCATCACTCCCGAGCGGAGCCCTCCCGCCTCCTCGTTCACCCGGGGCATTTGGCTCATCCTGCTGGAAGTGACCATCCTTCGCGTCATTTTGTTGTCCGAGCTCAGGTATCGGGGAGAAATCGTCATTCTCGTGATCATGCGGGCAGTCGGTTGCAGCATGATCGCGCTGGCCGCTCTCATCTATCATCTTCCTGCGCGCCTCCTTGCAGCACTACGCATTGCCATCATCGCCCTGCTCAATCTGCTCGATCCCATCAAGGCCAGCCGATTCGGTCTTTCGCTTGGCTGTGGGACATTCCCCGTCAACGGGGTCTGTTTACGTTCCCCGGAATCAACTCCGTCGGCGCCTATCCCATCCTCCCCCGGGATCGGCACCGTCGCCCCCGGTTGCTGTCTCGGGCAGATTTTCTCCTGGAATGCTGACCGCCGGCGGCGTTTTCTCCTGAGGGTCGGGCTCGCACTCACAGCTGCTTTCCTGCTGGTTCGCGGCGCCAACATCTCGGGCGATCCGTTCCGTTACGGCCCCGGCAATCAGTTTCTTCAAAAGATCAATGAAGTATGCCCAGCGCTCGCGCGCGTACCAGTACTAATTCCAACGCGGCGACAACGAATATTTTGTGTGGCCGCCGGGACGATCGTAAGGATAGAACCGAGTGATCCCAGACCTGGCGGCGGGCGGGACTTTGCGGTTGTGATTTTGCCTTGTTCCCCCGACCGCTCCGCCGTACCATAGCGCCTTCCGTTCATCCCCGGAGGGTCTCATGCTCCACCGCCGCGATTTTCTATCGACCGCCGTGACCGGCCTTGCCGCGTCAGTCGCGTTCAAAAGCAATCTGTTTGCCCAATTGGAAAAAATCCCGCCGCTTCCCGATCGTTCGCTCTTCAACAAGAACGAAGACGCCTACTGGGCCGCATTGCGCCAGCAATTCCTGATTCCCGAGGATGAAATTTATCTCAACAATGGAACCGTCGGTTCCAGTCCCGCACCAGTACTACGCGCCGTCTTCGACGGCTACACGACGACCGAAAAAATGGACCAGCAGGATCCCGAAGACTACCCCATTTGGGGATACGCCTCGTGGAACGAGTTCCGTGACCCGCTGGCCGAATTCGTCGGCTGCAAGCGCGACGAGATCGCGCTGCTGCGCAACGCGACCGAAGGCAATAGCTACATCGCCAACG
>JASHRE010000481.1 GCA_030037515.1 Candidatus Sulfotelmatobacter sp. | reverse complement strand
ACGCCGTGATTCGACATCAGAATTGCGTCGTAGTTGGCAACATACGGCTCGAGCGTTTGCGCCAGCTCTGACGTGCCGGGAGTGCCGTACCGCGCCAGGGGAATGCAGCCCAATCCCATCACCACTTCGCACACCAGAGGTTCGGTCAAGGGAATTCCGGCGGCGGCAAAGCCGGTTGCCGTCGGCGGGTGTGCATGCACGATGGCCTGGACGTCAGGACGGCGGTTATAAATCAGCAGATGCATGCCGATCTCGCTGGTGACGTGGCGCCGCCCGGCAATATGCCGACCTTCGCAATCGACCACCACCATATCCGCCGGACGCATCGCTCCTTTGCTCACGCACGTGGGCGTCACGAGTATGCGATCGCGCTTGAGCCGGACGGAGAGATTGCCGTCCATGGCCGCCACAAAGCCGCGCTCGTGCAGCATGCGCCCGTAGCGGACGATCTGGTCCCGAAATTTGCGCTCGGCGGGCAAGACAACCCTTTGGGGGGAGGATCTAACGAAACGCGGGCCGTACTCGGCACTGGCATGGTAGCAGCATTTTGCTCTAAGAAACAATGCAATTCTAAACGAAGACTCGGCCTTTTCGGGATCGCTGGTTCCAAATTGAAAAATCCAACAATGACTGCGGCCGCTGCGCGCGCCGAAGCGCTCGTGCGAGGCGGGCGCTTCAGTGGCCATCGTGGGTTTTTTATAATCGAAGCGCGTGCTGGTCTCCGACTTTAGCTACAACCTTCCCGAAGAATTGATTGCGCAGGAGCCACTGCCTGATCGCGCGGGCTCGCGCCTGTTGCACCTCGAAACTCGCGGCCGGGATTCCGGGGAACCGCAGATTGTGGAGCAGCAGGACCGGCAATTTCGCGATTTTCCCAACCTGCTGCGGCCGACTGATCTGGTGGTCTTCAACAACACGCGTGTATTTCCTGCACGGCTCTACGGCCGCCGGCGTGGCGTGAAGTCGCAACCGGTCAGCCCGCGAAATCCCGCAGCGCGCGATTTCCTGCAGGGCGGCATCGAAGTGCTGCTCACGCGGCAAGTCTCGCACGATCCTGATGAATGGGAGTGCCTGGTTCGTCCCGGCAGGAAGATTGGCATAGGTGAGCACCTGTTTTTCGGGGCCGAGGATGAACTGCACGCTGAAGTCCGTTCGCGCGGCCCTTTTGGTGAGCGCAGGATCCGTTTCGAGCCGGCTCCGAATTTCTTCGACCTGCTGGAACGACTCGGACACGTTCCGCTTCCCCCGTACGTGTCACGCGCTGATTCCTTCAGCGACCGCGAGCGTTATCAGACGGTTTATGCACGCGAGCGTGGTTCCGTCGCCGCTCCGACCGCGGGGCTGCATTTCACCCCGGCGATTCTGGCGCGCATGCAAGAACGTGGAATCGAGATGGCCGAGATCACGCTGCATGTTGGCTTGGGAACGTTCCAGCCCGTGCGCAGCGAGCGCGTCGAGGGGCATCGGCTGCACTCGGAAGCGTATGCCATTCCTGAGGATGCCGCGGACAAAATCAACCGGGCGCGAAAGGATCAGCGCCGTGTAGTTGCCATCGGCACTACCAGCGTGAGGACCTTGGAGTATGCCGCGCGCCGCTGCCAAGGTGAGATCCGGACCGGTTCGGGCGAAGCGAATTTGTTCATTTATCCCGGATATCGTTTCTTGATCGTCGACGCTATGTTGACGAATTTCCACCTTCCGCAATCCACGCTCCTCATGCTGGTCTGCGCCTTCGGCGGCCGCGAAAATATCTTGCGCGCATATCAGCACGCGGTCCGCAACCGATATCGCTTCTATTCGTACGGCGACTGCATGTTCCTGGAATGATTGTCCGCCCCTCCGCGCAGGGCAATTTCTTTGAATAAAGAGAATCGGGATTTTCCTTCATGCAAATTCTTGCCTAGTCGTTTGTCTTTTTGCCGCCCACCCCGGAAGCAGCACTTTCAGTGATATCGGGCACGTGCGGTTCAGCTTCCACCCAATCAGAATGTCGAGGGCTGCCGGGGCCGCGCCACCCGGTCCGACCGGCATTCTGCAGGACTCGACGGACTCCGTGCCGGTCCACGAGACGATGGAACCATCACCGATCCCGATATCGACGCCTGGATTTCAGACAGCTCACTCTGGTCCGGAGGCGCCGAAATCGCCGATCTGTACGAACCAGCCGGAAACTCCAAAGCGCAATTCCTCGATTCGGCCGTCAGGCCCAATGGCGTGAAGTGCGAGTTGCAACTCATGTATCCAACCATCAACACGCATGCTCCCCCAAAATGAGTCGAAAAACTGCGGTGATTCGGGCCCCGTCGCGATCCGGCAGGGCTTGCTTGTTGGCTGGTGTGAGGAGCGCTATTCGCGCCAGCGGCGGAAGAGCAGTGCGCCGTTGGTTCCACCGAAACCGAACGAGTTCGACATGGCGTATTCGATTTCGGCGGAGCGCGAGTGGTTGGGAACGAGATCCATGCCGGCTGTGTCCGGATCCGGATTTTCCAGATTGATGGTTGGCGGCAACTTCTGATCGCGCAGCGCCAGAACGGTAATACCGGCTTCCAAACCTCCGGCTCCGCCGAGCAAATGCCCGGTCATGGACTTGGTCGAACTTACCGAAATTTTGTGATTGCCGAAGAAATTGCGGATAGCGTGCGCTTCGAGAGTGTCGCCAATCGGGGTCGAGGTTCCGTGAGCATTCACGTAGCCGACAACATCGGGCGAAACGCCCGCATCTCGCACAGCATTGCGCATCACGCGAAATCCGCCTTCGTGTTCGGGCGCGGGTTGCGTGATGTGGTAGGCATCGCCGGACATGCCGTAACCTGCAACTTCGGCGAGGATGGGCGCCCCACGTTTTTTCGCGTGCTCCAGTTCTTCGAGAATCATGATCCCGGCGCCTTCGCCGATCACGAATCCGTCGCGCGCCTGATCCCACGGGCGGCTGGCTTTTTCGGGTTCGTGGTTGCGCGTGGAGAGCGCGCGCATCGCGGCAAATCCACCAACTCCCATGGGAGTGATCGCGGCTTCCGAACCACCGGCGATCATTACATCGGCATCGTTGTGCTGAATAATACGGAATGAGTCGCCGATGGAGTGCGCGCTGGTGGTGCACGCGGTCGCGGTAGCTTCGTTCGGCCCTTTGGCACCGTATCGCATGGAAACTTGCCCGGCCGCGAGATTGATGA
>JASHRE010000480.1 GCA_030037515.1 Candidatus Sulfotelmatobacter sp. | reverse complement strand
TTGTAGATGTCCGCCACTTCTTCGGTGGCGATAAGAATTGGCAGCCGAATTCCCTCCGTCGCCGAAATTTCTCGAACCACAGCCGGGTTGCCCGCCAGATCGAGATTGATGGCGACAACCTGAATTTCACTTCGTTTGAGGTCAGGCCACTGCTGCTGCAGCTCTCGAAGCTGCTCGACGCTGTCTCGTACCGTCGTGTTCCAGAAAACCAGCAAGACCACCCTGCCTTTGAACGACTGAAGGCTTCGAGGATTGCCCTCCAGATCGGGCAAGGAAAATTCCGGAGCGAGCAACGGCTCGATCAGCCAAGTCTGGATGATCGCGGGCAGAGCCTCCGGTTGGGGAGGATCATTCGTCGTTGTCCAGGCGGCAGGCGATGCTGCGAAGGGCTCGCTCCGAATGTTGGGGGAACCCTCCTCGATTTCAATGCGGTGATCCACCGGCAGGTCTTCAAACACTTGCCTCAATCCGCTGGGCCAACGCACTGTGGTCCGCACGCGGTTCGGATTCTCTCCTAGTCCGAAGAGAACTTCTTTTGTGTGTTGGGCAAGAAATCCGGAGCCGGCCTGAACATAGCGGGTCTGTCTGCCGCCGTCTGTTTCCACCGTGATCGCCGCCCCAATTGCATCGCGGTTGCTGGTGTGTCCCTGCAAGCGGAAAACCATGGAATGTCCAATCGCTTTCGCCACGTTTCGTAAGATTCGAATCTGCGGCGCGTTGCGATTCTTGACAATCAGCTCCAATCGCCCGTCATGGTCGAGATCAGAAAGAACGAAAGAACGGCTGTCTTCCGGGAGATCGAGCCCGATCGCTCCAGAAACTTCCGAAAACGTCCCATCGCGATTGTTCAGATATAGGACATTTCTCTCATAGCCGCTCCATGACGAGTCAGAACGTATCAGTTCGTTGATCGCGTTCCAACCGTGTTCATAATTCGGCGAAGGCCTGGCAGTGCCCGGGGACTTGCCCACAACCTGCCGCCAAAAGAAGCTGCCCAACTCACGCGGATCCGAACCCGAAACGTAACCGTTTGCGATGTAGAGGTCCGGATAGCCGTCATGATCGAAATCCCACGCGTCGGAACACCAGGCCCAACGGCCCATCTCGACCCCGCTTTCGCTGCTCACGCTTTTAAACTGTCCGTTCCCCAAATTGCGATACAGAGAATTCCCCCGCGCATGCTGACGATAAAGCGCACGCACGGCCTCGGGTTCGTTCTGGTGAAAGCGAGTCTGCTCGGAAACCCGCAATCCGGCGGCAGACCACATATTCCCGACATAAATATCCTGTCGACCGTCGTTGTCATAGTCCAGCCAGGTTGCGCTCATTCCCGCGCCGACGTCGTTAACGTGAGCCTCGTCGGAAACCGCGGTGAATGTTCCGTTGCCGTTGTTGCGATAGAGATTGTTCCGTCCAAAATCGTTCGCGACGTATAGGCTGGGATGCCCGTCATCGCTCAGGACCCCCCAAGCGCAGGCGAAACTGTAGCGGTTGTTCTCCGCGTTCAATCCGGTGTCACCGGTTCGATCGGAAAACTCGCCTTTGCCGTCGTTGTGCATAAGGAAATTTGGCGGCCCGTTGCGAGCATCAAAGTACGGCACCGGATAGTGATACTGGTCGAGTCCGGAATAGTACGAGTACAGACAAAAATAGAGATCGAGTCTTCCATCGCCGTCGTAGTCGGCAGCCGCGGCGTGGGTGAAGCTTCCTTGCGGAGGCTGAGCGAACTTGAAGGCATCGCGCCTGCGCTGAAATTTACCGTTGCCGCGGTTGAGGAAAAGTTGTGGTCCTGTTGCGCAGACCACCACTAGATCCTGCATGCCTTTGTTTTCGAAATCGGCGAACAGGGCGCACGCTGTTCCATCGAGCAGGCCGACGCCCGAAGTTTCCGTGATGTCTTCAAATGTCCCGTTGCCGCGGTTGCGATACAGCCGGTTCGGTACCCCGGAGGGCTGGCACACATAGAGATCGTCGAAACCGTCGCTGTCGATGTCGCCGATTGCGACGCCGTTGTTGCCATAGACGTCGATTCCGCTGGCTCCGTCGAGTGTGGTCCGCCAGTAGTCTGTCCCATGGAGCAGTTGCCTGTTGTACGACTCGGTGCCGGCCAAAGCCGCCGCACTGATGTCGGAAAAACAGCGCCCACGCACGCGGCTGACGAGTTCTGTCACGGCTTCCCACCGGATAACACTCCATCGCCCAGATTCAGATCGCACCCACACCGTTCGCCAGAGTCCGATTCGTTCTTCGCGAATGCCGCTTCGTTGCGAGCCCACCAGGTCGTAACGGATGTCGGCACGTACCTGCGGCGAAAGGGAAAGATCGCCAACACTCACAATTTGAAATTCGGCCGTTTCGACGCGATGAAACGGGGAAAAATACGTTGCCAGTTCGGCCAGAAAATGCTCGCTGCCCGCAACCAAATGAGGGCCGAAATTTCGGCGAACCACTTCAATGAGACGATCGGAACGCAAGGTTCTTTCTCGATCCGGCTGCAGCCGCGAGGCCTCGATCGTCGCGGCCAGAAAGTTCGCGGCCTGCGAAACTCGCGGGGGAACGTTTCTGAGAGCATCACTCCAGAGCCCGAGAACGCGCATGATCTCAAACGCATATTTTTCGCTGCTGTATTCGTCGAGACCGGGCTGAACCAAACGCACGACGTCGTCGAGCGGCGACTTGGCGGGATATTTGGGACTGAAATGAAAATCCGGATCAGCAAACCTGGGGAGCAACGCGGTCGAGGGTCGAAGCCGCGAAAACGGCGCCGCCAGGAAACCGGCGGCCGATGCCCAGCTCATGGAGGTAAGGAAATCTCTGCGTGTGAGTCCGGATTCGAAAGGGAAAGGCGACATCCTCAAGACCTGATCGGCAGGGCCCCCATGTTAGCACTTTGAGGAAAACGAGCCCAAAGGCGTGAGCAAACACCCGTTGAGGGGCGAGAAAAAACACGGAACAGATTGATTTAATGCCTTGTCGTGGAGTCACTTCCACGGTGAATAGTGCGAAAGCATTAGTTTTTCATTGACAACGGATTTCGCACTGTTCTATGGTAACGGCGCAAAATGTACACGTTTACATTTTAGTAGCCGCGCGTCGGAATCTTGGTTCCAAATTTTGGGGTCTCTCGGGATTCACAAAACTGTTGTTTGGGAGGGAAGGCCATGAAGCCTTTTTTGACCTGCCTCGCGACCGCAAGTGCAGCTGTCCTCGCTCTGTTATTCTGCGCTTCCCTTCTTCAGGCACAAGTCGATACTGGTTCGATCGCCGGTACGGTCAGCGACTCCTCCGGGGCCGTGGTCAGCGGAGCGCAAGTGACGCTGACCAACGAAGGCACGTCGGTATCGCTTACCACGACCACACGGGCAGACGGTGTCTACCGCTTCTCGCCGGTAAGGATAGGCAGCTATCAGCTCAAAGCGACCGCGAACGGTTTTGAAACGGAAACTCAATCAGGAGTGAAAGTGGACATCCAGAGCAACGTCCTGTTGAATTTCTCCTTGAAGCCGGGCAGCGAAACCCAGGTGATTGAAGTCAACTCGGCGCCTCCGGTTCTGCAGACCCAGGATGCCTCGGTCGGCCAAGTCGTGGATCAAAACAGCGTCAACAATCTGCCGCTCAATGGTCGGAATTTTACCTTCCTGGCGCAGCTGTCCGCCGGTGTGAACACACCGCAGGCGGACACGCGAGGAAATGCGGCGTCGGGAGCCTTCACCGCCAATGGCCTGCGACCGGCGCAGAACAATTATCTGCTCGACGGAATTGATAACAATTCCGACACCGTGGACTTCCTCAACGGCACGAACTTTGTGGTTCTGCCCCCCATCGATGCGATTCAGGAGTTCAAGGTTGAAACCTCCGACTTCAGCGCCGAATACGGCCGCTCGGGGGCGGCGGTGCTCAACGCCACCATCAAGTCGGGAACCAACCAGATCCATGGCGCGGTGTGGGAGTTCTTTCGCAACGATAAGCTGGATGCCGCCGATTGGTTCGAAGATTTTGGTCACGTGCCCAAAGGAGAGTTGCGGCAGAACCAATTTGGGGCCACCTTTGGCGGGCCCATAATCAAGAACAAGCTCTTCTTTTTTGGTGACTACGAGGGGTTGCGGCGGGTACAGGGCAGCATCCAGGTTGCTACCGTGCCCACCGCAGCGGAGCGCGCAAGCGGATACACCAACTTGTCGGAGTTGATCACCGGGGGCACTATCAGCGACGACTTGGGAAGAACGTTCAATGTAGGAACGGTTCTGGATCCGGCGACAACTCGCCCGGTTACGGCCGGAAGCGTGGACCCGGTAACGGGTATTACCGCCGTTGCATCCGGTTTCGTCCGCGATCCCTTCAGCAGCTGTCCGGCCAGCACCACCAACTTCGTCGGCCAGGCCTCCACATGCGCCCTGAATCAACTGCCTCCGGGCCGTCTCGATGCAAATGCCGTGGCCTTGCTCAACTTGTTCCCGGCTCCCAACAACAGCGATATCAGCGGCAACTATGTGGTTAGCCCGCCCCTTTACGAGCACCGCAATGCGTTTGACACTCGCATGGACGCTAATTTCAGCCCGAAGGACCAGGCGTTCTTCCGTTTCAGCTATGTGGATGACCCCATTTTTCTTCCCGGACCCTTTAGCGGCGTGGCTGACGGCGGCGCCTTCTACCAGG
>JASHRE010000479.1 GCA_030037515.1 Candidatus Sulfotelmatobacter sp. | reverse complement strand
CAGGCGCCCTATGCTTTCAGTTGGGACGGGACCGGTGGTCGGCTCATGGTGCGACTCAAGCCGGCGGAGGACTTGAACGTAGCCAAGACAGTTACACCCCAGCAGACCGAGGTGAATGTTTCGCTCACTCCGGTAGCGACTGTCGTTCCCGTCGTAAGCGGTCCGGGCAAGATCGTGGCAGCAGCGGAGCTGGCTCCGGGTTCATCGGTGAGCGCGGTGAGTGACACCACCGTGCTGCAGCTGAGGCGCGGAGGGGAAGTTCGTGTATGTCCGCATACGACCGTTTCAGTGACTCCAGCACGGAATAAACGGGACATCATGCTGGGCATGAGCACCGGAGCGATTGAGGCGCATGATTCGCTCGACAGGGCGTCGGATTCGGTGATCACTCCTGACTTCCGCGTCCTTTTTGCGGGTCCCGGCGAATTTCATTTCGCCATGAGCGCCGATGCCAAAGGCAATACCTGCGTGCGGGCTTTGAAGGGGAACATGGCGTCGGCGGTCGTTTCGGAAGTTGTCGGCGACCGCGTGTATCAGATCAGGCCGACGGAACAGGCTGTGTTTCACCTTGGCCAGATCGACAAAGTCGATGCCAATGTTCCGCTGGAGTGCGGATGCCCGGCGCCTCCGGTCGAGCAAAATGAAAGCGCCACGGAAGTTGCGTCCGCAAAGCTGCCTGACAAGGCCACCCTCGGGAGTGGAGCCACGACAGAGGCGAAATCGGAAACCGATCCGCCCAATAGCTCCCCCGCTCCTGACGCGCCCACCGGTCATGCACCTTTGCCCTCTATTGTTTCCACCGACCCCCCGGCGACAACTCTGACGAATGGACCGGAAACGCGTCCGCTGCCCGCGCTCAAGCCCGACGAAAAACAAGTTCAGTTGGACATGCCGCTTGTCTTCACCGCCAAGAATCGGCCGGCAAGCGCGCCTCCCGCTCCCCTGGGTGAGACACGAGCGTTGCCGGTCGAGGATTCTTCGGTTCGGCCGGTTCATCTGGATGCGGTCGTCGAAGCTCCGCGTCCAAAGCAGGATGCACACACGAAAGCCGAACGCCACGGTTTCTTTCACCGGCTCAAGGGACTGGTCCATACCATCTTCGGCTGAAGACGTGAGGATGAGGCGCGGCATCATCTGTTCCGAAAATTCTTTCGGCTCTGGAAATCCTTTCTTGTATGCGCCCGCGTCTTAAGGCTCGTTGACCGACATCGGCGGACGCGGGCGGGGGGCGCACCGCGCCCCGTTTCGCGTCAATCCGCGACTCAGGAGCTTGCCATGACCGCTGCACCGGCCGGCCCGCAATTGTTTTCCACGTTTTCGGGTCAAGCGGATGCACTCCATCGGCTCCGCCGTCCGGCGTTTCTATTTTCTTTTGTGGCCCAAGGCTTCATTGTTGGCGTCTTGGTCTACTTCACTTGCTCCATCATTGGGGATCAGCCACCGACATTGCTTCGTCGGGGCAGACTCGGAGATTTGCCGGTGATCTTCTCCGGCCGCGGCGGAGGAGGTGGCGGGAATTTCGACAAGCTTCCAGCGTCAGGCGGAAATCTGCCTCCGGCCCGGCTCGAAACTCAGCTGGCGGCTCCCAGCGTGATGCAGGCGGCGGAGATGCCGAAGCTGCCAGTTCCGGAAACAGTGATGGTGGCGCCCGATGTCAAAATTCCGCAAGGCGGACCGATGGGCGACCCAACTTCGCAGTTTACGAGGACACTGTCGAACGGACCCGGCGGCCCGGGCGGAATCGGGTCAGGATGCTGTGGCGGAATCGGGCCGTCGGAAGGACCGGGCGTGGGACCGGGTCCAGAAGGAATTTATCCGGCAGGAAAAATGGGCGTGACTGTGCCGCAGGTGATCTACAGCCCCGAGCCGAATTTTTCCGATGAGGCGCGCAAGGCGAGGACGCAGGGCGTAGTCCAGCTTCTAGTCGTAGTCGGCAAAGACGGACGCACGTATGATGTTCGGGTGGCACAAAGTCTGGGCATGGGCCTGGACGAGCAGGCGGTTGCAGCGGTGCGAAGGTGGCGATTTCGGCCCGCGACGCTGAACGGGCAGCCGGTAGCGACACAAATCGCCGTTCATGTGGATTTTCACTTGTATTGAGAATCTGGTTCTGACCCGCGGGGTCCCACTGCTCGGGGGCCAAAACCGCGCGGAGAGCCGCTCCAGCGGACGCAGTGAAGCACGTCCCTTTCACCCCCAGTAAGGGTTTCTCAGCTTCGAGTTTCTTAGCTTCTCCTGACGGCGCGGCGGATCGGCTCGATGTTTTCGCGGGCGCTTTCGCGCAGATCGCCTGCCAGGTCAGAGGCGACTTTGATGCCGCGCGTGGCAGCATCGCGAACAACATCGCCGGCTTCGCGAACACGGCCTCTGATGTTGTCGGCGGCGTCATCAGCCCAGTCGCCGAAAGCTTCCCTCGCGTCGTCGTAGCCACGCTGCAGATCTCTGCGGAACTGCCTGCCCGTTTTGGGGGCGAGCAAAAGCGCGGCCAGCGCACCGGCGCCTGCGCCAATGATAAAGAAAGTAATTGCGGTAGCTGTCGTACGGATGCCATCGGAAGATTCATAACGTCCGCTGCGCATAAGACCTCTTTCCGGCCGGATGCAATCGGCCTGGTAATTGTTCTACTGGCGTTGTTACGATCATTCTAGTCCAGTTGGGTGCAGGGAAGTGAGGCGCTGCTGTTCGATGGCAGGTTCTGGTGCGAAGGTTTCTTTCCGAGCGCAGCTGAGTGTAAAATAGCTGTTTAGCCAATCGTCCCGTTTTGAAGGGCCGAATCTGTGGTCCCGCGCCTTTGGCGCTCGGAGCTTGCCCTGAGCTTGTCGAAGGGGGCAGGCTCTTCCGCCGGCTCCAAGAATCGCAATCGTAGATAGGAGAAATTGAAAAGCGATGTCGATCCCTGCCACCCAGCTGCGTCCCGGCATGATCATCAAGCACAACAATGATCTGCATTCGGTCTTTTCAGTCGAGCACCGCACACCCGGAAATCTCCGCGCTTTTATTCAGGCCAAGTTGCGGAATCTGCGCACCGGAGCCATGTTTGAGCATCGCTTCCGCTCACCCGATCCGATCGAGAAAATCAACGTCGACGAAGTCGAGATGGAATATCTTTACAACGACGGCGACAGCTATTACTTCATGGATACGTCGAATTACGAGCAGACTCATTTGACCAAGGAAATCCTCGGTGACGCCGTCGACTACCTGATTCCCAACCTTCAGATCAAAGTGGAATTTTTTGACGGCAAAGCGGTCGGAATCGAACTGCCGCAGACGGTGGAACTCACCGTGATCGAGACCGAGCCCGGACTGAAGAGTGCGACCGCTTCCAGCGTCACCAAGCCTGCGAAAACCGAGACCGGGCTGGTGGTGCAGGTGCCGCCATTCATCAACGAAGGCGAAAAGATCAAAGTCGACACGTCGGAAGGCGCGTACTTGTCGAGGGCGTAGGTTCGAGATCGAGAACGTGTAGCCCCGGACGCATTGGTCCGGGGTTGCGCGCCTAAGCGCGCCATTGGGTGTGTCGCGCAGGTAAAAAAAGCTTCGCTGCACGACCCGGGGCGGACGAATCCGCCCGCCCCCCCAAACTCTCAGGGCGTTAGACATGACTTCCTCCGAAAAGTCGATTCAGGCCCGCCGCTTCCTTGTCCGCGGACGCGTGCAGGGCGTCGGCTTTCGCTGGTTTATCGAGCGCGAAGCGCACGTTCTCGGGATCGCCGGCTGGGTCCGCAATAATCACGACGGCAGTGTCGAAGTTCTGGCGCAGGGAACGCGTGATCAACTTCTCGGACTGCATTCGCGATTGCGCGAAGGACCGCCAGCGGCACGGGTGGATGCTGTCGACGTAGCCGACGCAACTCCGGTCAACGGGATGAGTTCATTTCGGATTGAGGGAGCGTGGTAAGAATGCTGGGGCCTCGGATGAGTCGCCGAGGCCAGCGGTGTCGCGTCCTCTCCGATCTCTGACAACGGATTCTGGCCTCTGACCACTGGTTGAAAAACTTGAAACTTTTGCCGAGGGAGCTTACCAAGTGCCAACTGTCCAGGAGATGAACCCCGATCAACTGAAAAAACTCATCCGCGAAGTGCCCGATTTCCCGAAAAAGGGAATTATTTTCTACGACATCACCACGCTGCTGAAAGATAAGCTCGGGTTTGCAACGTTGATCGATCGGTTGTCGGAGTACTATCTCAATCAGAAGATCGATCTGGTGCTCGGGATGGAAGCGCGTGGTTTCATTTTTGCGCCGGCGCTCGCTTATCGGCTGGGGGCAGGATTTGTTCCGGTTCGCAAGGCGGGCAAGCTTCCGGCGGCTACAGTGAAATTCGATTATGCCCTCGAATACGGCACGAATTCGCTCGAGATGCACAAGGACGCGATCAAGCCCGGCCAGCGTGCGTTGATTGTCGATGACTTGCTCGCAACCGGAGGCACGGCCGAAGCCACGGCGAAACTGGCTTCTGCGCTGGGAGCTGAAATCGCGGGCCTCGCCTTTGTCGTCGAGCTCGACTTCCTGAAGGGCCGCGAGAAACTGAAACAATACGACGTAGTGTCGCTGTTGCACTACGACAAGTAGCCCATCGACACCATTCCCTTCGTCCCGGGTCTTCGGAGGACTGGGACGACGCGAGCCAGTTATCTCAGGAAATGATTAATCAGCAGCCCCATGCCGGTCCAGAAGGCCCCGCTGGTTGCGATCACGATTGCAATTCCCAAAATGGTCCAGCGGTTCAGCGGATGGCCGAGCGAGTCTTCATCGAATTCGGTGTCATATTCCACCCAGGTTCGCAGCAATTGCGATTCCGAAGCACCGTCGGTGGTCGGGGTGGGAAGTTCGCTTGCCCGCTGACGCAGGTTGCGGACAACGATGTGAGGAAACAGACGGGGGGATCTGTCGTTCACGAAGTGGCTCCTTCACCACCAGCAGTGCATTCCAAGTTCCATTCGTCGGTGGCCGGAAAGCCACTGAAAAATCGAGGATCGGGTTTCAAGGGAGCGTGCTTTCCACAGTTGGCGCACGAAAATCCACACCAACACGGAAGATAAATAGAGAATTTTTACCCTGATCCAGGGTGTCAGTGCGATCAAAATCGCCAGACACCCCTTCGTGACGCCATGGCTGCCGGATTTTCGACACTGTGACCTGGCCGTCACTTTTCTGAAAGTAATAACTTCGATTCTTTCGGCAGGTAGCGTTTTCGCTGGAACCAGTCCTGCATCGCAGCCTGAAGTTGATCGAGAGGAACATTGGTTCCAATCTCCATCTGACCATCGGAAACGGGCAGGGTGTCATCGAAGATGCTGGCGTTGGTGAAGTTGCGCATGGAGAAGCTGTCAAGCCACTTCAGCGGGCAGGGAAGCTTTTGGCCGTTCTGTTCGTATTCAACAAGAACCCTGCGGGCAAACATGAAGTGATTTAACCATACGGGAAGAGAAGCCTCCATGTATTCGGCCAAGTTTGCGGTTAAAATCTGCCTGGCGATTCGCGGTCGAACAAGCCGGCGCTGAGTTCGAAACCAGAATTGAGGAAGCTATGGTTGGTGGTCTGATTTGGTGGATCATTGTGGGCTTGTGGCCGGATGGGCGGCAGGCAAGATCATGAAGGGAAGCGGGTACGGCGTCCTGATGGACATCGTTTTGGGAATTGTGGGGGCCGTGGTTGGAGGGCTGCTGCTGGGGATTTTCGGGATTCACGGTGAGGGTTTGATCGGCAGTATTGTGGTGGCGATCTTGGGTGCTGTTTTTCTGATATGGCTGTCGCGGCGGCTGAAAAAGGCGTGAGGGGAACAAGAGTCAGCTTCTTTGTCATTCCCAACAGACCGAGGAATCTGGGTCTTTGCCG
>JASHRE010000478.1 GCA_030037515.1 Candidatus Sulfotelmatobacter sp. | reverse complement strand
CAGCGCGAAGTGGAGGCGCTGGGCCGCGATCTTGCGGGTGCGCTGCAGTTGCTGGCCGCTCGCGCGCAAACTCTGGTTCACGCTTCGGGAGCCGCGATTGCCCTGACCGACAAAGACCCCGCGTTTCTGGTTTGCCGCGCCAGCTCCGGTTCCGATGCTCCGCCAGTCGGAGCGCGGCTGCAGTCCGGGTCCGGATTTTCCGGCGAATGTGTGAGGACCGGCGCACTGCTGCGCTGCGACGATGCCGAAAGCGATTCGCGCGTCGATCGCCAAAGCTGTCGTGTCCTCGGCCTGCGTTCCATGCTGGCGGTTCCGATTCGCGCGGGCGAGAGGTCGATTGGAATTCTTGAAGTCTTTTCGGCGCAGCCGAATGCTTTCAACGAAAGCGATGGCCGCGTGCTGCAGCGGCTGGGCGAGACCGTATTGGCCGCGGTCAATCGCGCCGCTCGCGCCGAAAGCCTTCCCGAACTTCAGGACACCGCTCAGTCTTTTGCCACGCCTCCGGGAAGTGTTCTTTTTGCAGCGCAGATCGATCCCCCTCCGGAAACAACGGGTTCAGAAGAAAAAAGTTCCGACGGCGTCAGCCTTCCACGCTCTCTTCTGTTTCTTCTGATTGCGGCAGCAGCCACGATCTTTGGCGTTCTCGGATACACCTCGGCCCCGCTAATCCAGAAAAAGCTGCAAGCCCGCGGAGCTACTCATTTGCAGAGCGTTCTCGCCTCCGCGCCAACCGCGCCCGCCACTTCTCCGGCTCAGCCATCAGTAGAGACCGCGACCTTCGACCAACTCACGCAGATGGCGGACCAAGGTGATGCGTCCGCGCAGAACCTGCTGGGATTGCGCTATGTGAGCGGCGAGGGCGTCAAACAGGACGAGCACGAGGCGGTTCGTTGGTTTACCAAGGCCGCTGAACAGGGCAACGTTTCCGCGCAATCGAAACTGGGCTCAATCTATTTCCGCGGCCGCGACCTACCCCAGAATCTCAATCAAGCCTATTTCTGGATGGTACTCGCCCGCGCCAACGGCGACGAGAACAGCAAGGTGCTCGCGCCACTCGTTGCCGCCCGCCTCACACGCGCACAAGCGAATTCCATCGAACTCGATGCCAGCCGGTGGCTTGAGCAGCATGACTCCGTCACCAAGCCAAGCCCCTCACAGTAAGGTTGGAAGTCATTTCTGGTCGGGTGTCATCACGACGTCCCACGCTAGGTGCCCAAGTCTCGGCGGTGCTAGACGCGGGAACGAGCTAAGAACCGCGGCTGGCGCTAAAATAGCTACAAGAAGTTCACCATGCCCGCCCTGCGCGAAATTCTCGACCAAAGAGTCCGCGAAGCCGATCCTTCGCTGTTCGAGAAACTGGAAAATGACCGCGTTCGCTGTTTCTCCTGCGGCCACTGCTGCCCCATTCCCGAAGGCCAGTCCGGCGTCTGTAAAGTCCGCTTCAATCGCGGCGGCAAGCTTTACGTCCCTTGGGGATACACCGCCGGCATGCAATGCGACCCGGTCGAGAAGAAGCCCTTTTTTCATGCTCATCCTGGCGCGCTCGCTTATAGCTTCGGAATGCTCGGCTGCGATCTGCATTGCGGATACTGCCAGAATTGGGTCACCTCGCAGGCGCTGCGCGATCCCAACGCCATCTCGCCTCCACTTGAAGTCTCGCCCGAGAACCTTGTTCGCGACGCAATTGATCAAGGCGCGAAAGTCCTGGTCAGCACTTACAACGAGCCGCTCATCACTAGCGAATGGGCGGTCGCTGTGTTCAAACAAGCCAAGGCCGCGGGTCTGCTCACCGGCTTCGTTTCCAACGGCAACGCCACGCCGCAGGTGCTTGAATTTCTCCGTCCCTGGATCGATCTCTACAAAGTCGATCTCAAAAGCTTCAGCGATCGCCATTATCACGAGCTCGGCGGGCGTATCGGCCCGATCCTCGACAGCATTCGCCGCATTCATGCGATCGGATTCTGGCTGGAAATCGTGACGCTGCTCATCCCCAATTTCAACGATTCCAATGACGAACTGCGCCAGCTCACGGAATTTCTTGCGAGCATCGCGCTGGACATTCCCTGGCATATAACGGCATTTCATACCGATTACAAGATGCAAGGCGATGATCAGCGCGACACCACGCCGGAAGATCTGCTGCGCGCTGCCGAAATTGGCCGCCAAGCTGGCCTCCGCTATGTCTATGCCGGCAACCTCCCGGGTATGGTGGGAGGCCAAGAAGATACTCACTGCCCGCGCTGCGGCGAAACGCTCATCAGGCGCTACGGCTATTTCATACAGGATTACCGCCTCACGCCTAGCGGCCGTTGCCCGCGCTGCTCCACGCAGATTCCCGGCCGCTGGAGTTCAGAATTTGAGGGACAAATCGCGTCCCGCCCTTTCCTGCCCCGTAAACGCTCCCGCTTGTTTACAATCACCAGTTCGTAGGTAGTCCCGAGTTGCGGGTCGCGGGTCCCGGGTCACGAGAAAGAAATCGGTCGCGAATGCCCCCTCCTGTCCCGCGTATTGTGCGGGACAGGAGGGGGAAGTTGAATCTCTGGTAAAAATCGTGCCCCATCCTAGTCGCGTTGTTTGCGATTAAGGTGGGGAAGTTGACTTTCATGCG
>JASHRE010000477.1 GCA_030037515.1 Candidatus Sulfotelmatobacter sp. | reverse complement strand
CTTTTCCGGCTCCTCCAGGCGGGCCAGAAAGCGACGCTCCTGCTCTTTTTTGGAAAGATGCAGAAAGAATTTCCGGATGACGGTTCCGTTCCTTGCCATGTGCCGCTCGAAGGCGTGAATGTCTTCGAAGCGCTCCTGCCAGATATTTTGGGTCACGAGGGAGTCCGGTGTTTTTTCAGTTTTGAGGATGTCGGAGTGCACGCGCACGATCAACACTTCTTCGTAATAAGAGCGGTTGAAAATGCCGATATGGCCACGCTCGGGCAGATCGCGGGTGGTACGCCATAGAAAATCGTGTTGCAGTTCTTTCTCGGATGGCGCCTTGAACGAGTACACCTGGCATCCCTGGGGATTGACGCCGCTCATGACGTGCTTGATGACGCCGTCTTTGCCGGCGGCGTCCATGGCCTGGAAGATGAGAAGGACGGCCCAGCGGTCCTGGGCGTAGAGCTTGTCCTGCAAATCGGCCATGCGGGCGATGCCTTCCTGGATTGCCTCTTCGGCGTGCTCTTTCGAGCGCCACTGGCCGGTGTCGGCCGGGTCGTATTCTTGCAGCTTAAAGTGTTTTCCGTGGTCGATGCGGTAACTTTCTGCGAGTTTTTCGGGATTCATTGCGTTCTGATGTCGCGCGGGATTGTCTGCGAATGAAATGATAGCGCAGGATGGAAGGGTGAGGATGTGATTGGCAGGGAAAGCTAGCCGCGGAGCTGCGCTCCGCCGAACGGGTGAGGGCGCCCGTCCCAACTCAAGCACTGCCGGGACCGTCAAGGCGCCTCCACCCCGTCGCGCCAAGTGGGCGCATTGGGGCCCCCGGGGCCGTCCCGACATGAGTCCAAGATCAGGTGAGGATGTTGGAGACGACTGGCAGGTTTTCCTGCTGCCAGGCGTCGAAGCCGCCGATGACGTTCACAACGCTGCGGAAGCCGGCGCGCTCGAGGAAACTGCAGGCGATCATGCTGCGGTACCCGCTCTTGCAATGAACTGCGACAGCGGCGTTGCGATCAATCTCAGGAGGAGAGACTTTGAAATTGTCGAGCGGCCACCAAGTGGCAGGCTCGATGTGACCGGCGTTCCATTCGCCAGCGCGGCGGACGTCTAGCACCTGCAAGCCGTTCGCACGCAGTTTGCCGTTGAGTTCCCGAACGTTGATTTGCGGGATCGCAGCCACAGAAAGTCCTCCCTCTCTCCATGCAGAGATGCCGCCCTCGAGAAATCCGGCGAGGGACTCAATACCGACGCGGGCCAGGCGAAGTCGGGCTTCTTCCAGTTGTTCGGCCGTCGCGGCGATCAGGGCCGGACGCGATGTCAGGCCCAGCAGTGTTCCCGCCCAAGATGCGAACTGGCCTGAGAGTCCGATATTCACCGAGCCGGGAACATGACCGGCAGCAAAATCGTCGCCCGGACGAACATCGAGCGCAAACTCACCTTGATCGAGCAAGCTCTTCAATTCTGCGCGAGATATCGGCCGCAACGAATCAAGATCGGCGAGGGCCGACGCACCGGCGCGGTTCAGTTCCGCGTCCTTCAGAAAATATTCGGGACGAGCCGGAAGATTGTCGGTCAATGCGGTTACGAATTCCTGACGGGTGTGGAATTGCAAGGCATGGTTGGTGAGGCGTTCGGTTCCAACCGTCGAGGAACGCTCCGCTCGCATGTTTTTGCCGCATAGCGAACCGGCGCCGTGAGCGGGATAGACGACAACGTGATCGGGCAATGTCAGCAACTTGTTCTGCAAGCTGTCGTAGAGCATGCCCGCCAATTCCGTGGGCGTGTGCCGAGGCGAGAGATCGGGACGTCCGACATCGCCGATGAAGAGAGTGTCGCCGGTGAGAACGGCGCAGGGCGTGGAAGATTTTTCGAAATCGGTCACCAGCAGACAAATGCTTTCAAGAGTGTGCCCCGGCGTCTCAAGCACACGCATCGATGCCTTTCCGAATTTCAGCTCGAAACCGTCGTGGACCGGAATGTGAGGGAACGTGGCCGCAGCCTGGGCCCCCATGTAGATTTGAGCCCCGGCGCGGGCGGCAAGTTCTCGATGTCCGGAGACGAAGTCGGCGTGCAGGTGAGTTTCAAAAACATGACGGATGGTGAATCCGTGATCGGCCGCAGCTTTCAAATAGAGATCGACATCGCGTTGGGGATCGACCACGACGGCTTCGCCTTCGGATGCCAGCAGATAGGAAGCGTGGGCGAGACATCCCAGATAGAACTGTTCGAAATACATATGGTGAATCCCCGAGCCGGTAGGATGCTAGAACAAATTGCGAGGGATTGCCAATGGGCGGAAAAGTGGTGCCTCTCGGCGACTGAAGCTTGTAGGTGGCCGCCCTGACGCCGGCCCTGATGCGCCTCTGTTGCACCGCGGCTGAAACCCGCGCCCCTCAAGCCAACTACGATGGAAGTGGAGTGATGAACTCCAGTCCGAAGCAGAAGCCGTTGCGGGAACGGACGATGGCGGTCATCCGCGAATGGAAGGGCACGCCAAATTCAACTTCCAGCATGTCGCCGGGATTGAGCATGATGCCGGCGTACAGCTCCATGCCGCCTTGGCTCAGTTCGGTGCCGCGTCCCTCGACGATGGTGCTCGAAAACCCTTTGGAAGTAACGACTTTCACCGGCATGTCGATGGGAAGCCTCGTCCAACGGCGGTTTTTGGGGAGGATAGACATGATCTGGTGATGATGGCCTGTGGCTGCCATGGGTTCAAATTACCAAGGGGAAAGGCGGGCAGTGCCGCCAGTACAGGAGAGAGACAGGTGCCAAAACCCGGCTAGGCGGCACGTTTTTCCTTGATCGACGTCTGGAGTAGCTGGGCGACTTTCTTGAGATCACGAATGAAGGCCTCCATCTGCAAATGCCGCGAGTCCTCGTCCTGCGCTCGCAAGATCGACGAGGGGTGCACCGTCGCGATCACATAAGGGGCCAGCGTCGACTCCACCAATTGTCCGCGCTGCTGGCTGACTCGAAAGTCGCGTCCCAGCAGAGATTGGGCGGCAGTGGCGCCAAGGCAGACCAGAATCTGCGGTTGCACGATCTCGAGTTCGGCGTCGAGCCAGGGCCGACAGGCGTGGATTTCGGAATAGCCTGGCTTCTTGTGAATGCGAAGCTTTCCGCGATCGGCCGGGGACCACTTGAAGTGCTTCACGACATTGGTGACGTAGACTTCGGAGCTCTCGATTCCCGCCTTTGACAGGGCCA
>JASHRE010000476.1 GCA_030037515.1 Candidatus Sulfotelmatobacter sp. | reverse complement strand
CCTGCTCGCCACCCTGACGCGCGTCTTTGAGGAGATACAGTCGTATCCGCGGCTGATCCAGTCCTATCTGGTTCCTTTTCGTTAACCACTATGTCCCTTTATTTATGCGCGGACGCATAGTGTTTGTGTCTGATAAGTGACTATACAACTATTGTTGCCCTTTTTTCCGCTGCCGGGGTAGGATGCAACCCGGCTGAATCTTTTCCAACGTCTGACGGTGGCGGGACAGCTTCTCCACAATCGAACCTACCGTGGCCGTCCAACCGAAGGGATTGGGTTTCGCGTTCCAGGTCGCCAAGAACTCCCCCATCCCTTTCACTAGATCTGGCACGCTGCGAAACGAGTCTCGACGAATCCGCTGGATGGTGAGTTCACCAAACCAGCGCTCGACCAGATTCAGGCTTCAGCCAGGCCTGCACCCTGGGTTGCTTATGCGTCCCATACTTGTCCATGACCCGGGCTCCATCTTGGCATCAATAGACGTCTACGGAACAGCCCATCGGAGACTTGTGGAACGGGGTGGAAGCGGGGAAAAACTGAAAATTCGCGGTTGAGCAGCGGCCCGGTTAGGGCAAACTGTCGTCGCCGCAGAGCACCGATTGCTCCCCGTTCTTGCTGCATTGTCGAAAAATCTCAGAGCCCTAATCCTGATTTCACTGTCGAAAGTCCTCTCCGTCGAAAATCCTCCCCTCGGGTTTAGACAACAGGCTTGGCGCCAAGTTGGCTTGTGGGAGTGATGGTCACCTCGTAACCAACCTTGCGAAGTACCCAGTGGCGGACTGATAGCCCAGGCGCGGGGGCGGTCACATTAACCGAATAATGTCGTCGATTGACAATGCGACGCTCTCTGATTTCAACCACTGTGGCGCGAACGGTTCGGGATTGGTTCCGCGTACTATTGTTCTTGTTTTCGTCCCTCACGCTGGATCAGGTCGGCTACTTTCCTTGCCAAAATGTCGAACAGACGAAAATCGCCTTCGGAGGGTTGATGTGGCATGCGCCAGTGGGTGGAGATCATCCCCACAATATTTCCGCGGCGGGCGATCAGCGGCGTGGTTTGGCAGGCGTGAATGCCGGTCTGAAGATAGACGTGCTGATCTTCTGAACCGGCCATGAAGTCACAGGCGGCAATGTCCGGCGCAACCACGCGCTGGCTCGTGCGCAGGGCAATTCCGCAGGTGCTCTTTGAATCTGCGCGCACCCACTCCCAAAATGCCGCGGCCTTGGGACTGAATCCCCGGAAGGCTAACAGCCGCAGTTCTCCGCCTACTCCACGCTCTGGATACAACATTTGCAAACTCGCATAGTCGGAGTGCATGAGCGCAACAGCATCATCAACAATCGTTTCGTAACCGTTGACGATCGTGTATGGCTTGTATGCGGTTCGGTGCCCATTGCCATTGGATTTTGTCACGAAGCCATCCATCCTGGCCTTGCGAGTCAATGGCAGTTCATGCAGTTCCGAAAGCCACTGCCTTATCAACTTGTGCAACTCGAAGACCAGTTCCATAAAGACCATTTCATCTCGTTCTCGTTCGATCCGGCGGCAAAGGGATTCTATGTGGATACGCTGTTTCTTAGTCATAACTCTCCCCGTCTAGAATGTCGCCTGCTGTCGCGTCCCCAAATGCAATCGCATATCTTCGACGAATGTATTCCATACGGGCGCGAGCGTCCTGAAGGTCGTCCAGAACGACAGAGTTCAATAGTAGGAGAAGGTCTTCAATTTTCCGATCGTCCGTTTCTCGATTGATTTTTCCGCAGATCTGACGAATGAGTTCTACGTTGTGCATGTCTTCGATTTCAGGAGAGGTCAGACCGTTTGGCAACAAGGGAGTTTACGGTGGGTCCTCGTGAGAGGCTATACAGGACATCCGGTATAACAAATTGGCACACAGCGATTGGAACGGCGATCTGCTGAAAATCCCCATAATTCATTCCCCCCAAAAGGCACTCGAACGTAAACACCATTTCGAGCCTGAGCTGGCTACGGTGGGTTGATCCCGCAGTGCTTCGAGTATGGCCCTTTGGATCGCTATTTCTTCGGCGACTTTGATCAGAACAGTTACTTGGCAAAACTGGGTGCGTCTACTTTCTAGGCTGCCAGTTACGGCTGGCCTCTGACCGCACGCCTCACTGTGAACAACGAATCGGTGTTCCAGCCGCCAAATCGCCGCCACGCGACCACTCGCGAGTCCTGCAACGCTTTGCCGAGCGTGGCGACGCAGAGAGCAGGCCAACGCATGAAGGCCGTTTCCGTTGATGAATCTACCATACAAGCAGTCTAGTGACGGGAAAGGTGCGTTCGGGGAGCACGACGCGGTCGGGACCGTTAGAGAAAGCTAGAGATGCGCAGGGCTGCGTGCGTTCCTCAACCTTCGCTGCCTGTGAACCAACTGCAGGACCTGTTTCGGGCCAACATCCTCCCTCCGTGAAACATCGAAAACAGGGTTCAGAACTCTGGCCAGAGAAGAGACGATGGGAATGCAAAGAGGCTCTCTGCCAGCGTTGTGTTGCACATCGTTTGCGCTCCTGCTTTGCAGTTTCCTGGGTTGCGGTCTGCTACAAAATACATCATCTCCTAC
>JASHRE010000475.1 GCA_030037515.1 Candidatus Sulfotelmatobacter sp. | reverse complement strand
CAGATGCGGCGAGAGCAGGACGTAGAGCCGATAGTCGGAGAGCTGACCGACGAGGGGTTCGAATCGAACTTTCTGCAGAACCACGTTGCGATAGGGGTCAGTCAAAACTTCTTTGTAGATGCGGTAGCGGCCGTCCCCAGACGAATTGGTCAGCTCATAGCCGGGAATCCCCGGTTCAAACGGACGATTCTCGAACCAACAATGCCGCTTTTCCTCGGAAAAAAAACCGGGATCGGCGGTGACGATGAATCCCATATCGCGCGTGCAGGCCTGGTCGACGCGGGGAAAATAAACCTCGTTCAGAATGCCATGGCTGATCGTGAACCAGACTTTGCTGTGCTGGTTGAGCGCGGTACCGACGCCGGTTTTCGCGCTCGATGTCCAGCGCGGGGCAATCCCCGGCCAGCCCGGTGCATCGCGGATGGAGGGTTCGTTCATCTGCGGCCTTTCTTCATCGCGTGCTCGACGCGGCGGTAATGGTGGTGCGGTTTGTCTTGCCAAGCCAGCCGACTTCCGGCGAAAGATCTGGGCGAGCCGGGCGAAGCGTCGCAGGTCTTCGGATGTGACCATCGCGCCTGGCCCGCTTCCTTCTGAAGCCACACCACCACCCGATCTTTGCAGAATTTTGACAACACCGCGGAAGCCATTCGTTAGTATGAGTGCATCGAAGTTGAGTACGATCGCATTCCGCTTCCGCCCCACGCGAAAGCGGGTCTCTGATCATAGCTTAGGCCGACAGCAAAAATGCCGAACCCAAAACAATGTGATGCGCGAGGGCTGGTCCGGGCGACAGTTTGCGGCGTTTGTCTTATGCTCGCCGGCTTCGCGGTTGCGGAAGATATTCCCCGCATTACGCCCGTTTCTCTGCTCGATCAAGGCTTCTCCGGCCTCTATAATCTGGACTTCGACGGCGCGCAAAAAGATTTCTCGCGTTGGCAACAACAGCACCCGGACAATCCTCTGGGACCGGTCAGCGAGGCCGCTGGATTCTTATTTTCGGAGTTCAACCGCCTGGGAGTGCTCGAAGCGCAGTTCTATGAGAAAGATTCGAGCTTCGTCGCCCGCTCGAAAATGCAGGCCGATCCCGTCATCCGCGGTCAGTTTCAGAGCGCGATCAACCGGTCGGAGAACCTGGCGCATGCACGACTTGCGAAAGACACCAACGATCGCGATGCGCTGTTCGCGCTTACCCTCTGTTCCGGCCTGCAGGCCGACTACGCGGCTTTGATCGACAAGCGCAATCTCGATTCGCTGCACTTCACCAAACAAGCTTCCACCTTCGCCCAACAATTGCTCTCGGTCTGCCACGACTGCTACGACGCCCTGCTGGCCACCGGATTCAGCAAATACATCATCGGCAGCATGTCGGCGCCCGTGCGCTGGCTGCTGCGCCTGGGCGGCCTTGCTGCAGATAAACAGTCCGGCCTGGCAGATCTGCAGATGACCGCCCAACACGGTCACTACCTGGCTCCCTTTGCGCGCATCCTGCTCGCCATCGCCTACGTTCGCGAAAAAGATAGGCCGCGTGCGGTTGCCGTGCTCACCGCATTGCGCGCCGAATTTCCCGCGAATCCATTGTTTGCCCGCGAAATTTCCCGCCTGCAAAGCGGAAAATAACGCGGTTTTTCCTTCCTCCGCATTCACCAGAAATTCACTGCTTTGTAACCCTCCTGTAACACTGCACGCATAAAACGAGGTCATCGTTTCCTTCACAGGAGGAATCACCGAGTGCGCAAATGCATGCTGCTGTTGGTGTGTGTATTTCTCGCCCTGCCAGGTTTTGGGCAGACCACGCTGAATGGAGCAGGTGCAACATTTCCTTATCCGATCTATTCCAAATGGTTTAGCGAATATCACAAAGTTCATCCCGACGTTCAGATCAACTATCAGTCGATTGGCAGCGGCGGCGGCATCCGTCAGCTCACCGAAGGAACGGTGGACTTCGGCGCCAGCGACATGCCCATGACCGACGGGCAATTGAAGGAAGCCGAAAGCAAGCTCGGCACCAAGGTGCTCAATATTCCTACCGTGCTTGGTGCCGTGGTTCCCGTCTACAACATTCCAGGCGTTAGCGGCGAAGTCAAATTTACTCCCGACGTGCTGGCCGACATCTATCTGGGCAAGATTACGAGCTGGAACGACAAAGCCATCGCCGCCGCCAATCAAGGCGTGAACCTTCCCAACCAACAGATCGTGGTCGTGCACCGCTCCGACGGCAGCGGCACCACATTCATCTGGACCGATTATTTGTCAAAAGTCAGCCCCGACTGGAAAAGCCAGGTCGGAAGCGGCACCTCCGTGAAGTGGCCGAAGGGCATGGGCGGTAAAGGCAATGAAGGCGTCTCAGGCTCGGTCCGCCTGCTGCCCGGTTCGATCGGATACGTCGAACTGATTTACGCCGTCGAAAACAAGATTCCCTTTGGCAGCGTTCGCAATGCCGCCGGAACATTCTTGAAAGCGTCCCTGGAGGGAGTAACGGCCGCGGCAGCCTCGGCGCCGAAAATGCCCGCCGACTTTCGTGTGTCGATCACGAATGCTCCGGGCAAAGATGCCTACCCGATCTCCAGCTTTACCTGGATGCTAATCCCGGCTCATTCGAAAGATCCAGCCAAAGGCAAGATTCTGGCCGATTTCCTGAATTGGATGGTCAGCGACGGCCAGAGCATGACGAGCGCCTTGGATTATGCGCCCCTGCCGGCCAGCGTCGCCGCCAAGGTCAAACAAGCGATTCAACAGGTCAAATAGCTCCCCCAACGAGCTCAAGTAGTGACAGTCGTTGCACCGGAACATCACGCAGCAAAAAAGGAGAGGATGCGATGAAGTTGGCATTGATGTTGTGCGCAGTTCTCATTCTTACCCCTGGGCTGACAGCCCAGACCAGCACGGATTCGACGGCTCCCGTGAAAAAAGCGAAGCCGGCTCCGATCACAGCCGCAGACGTGCAAGCGCTGAAGGATGCGATCGCCGCCCAACAACAAACGCTTCTGCAACAGCAGCAAGAGATCCAGCGGCTTGAGCAACAATTGCAGCAGAAAGACCAGAGCGTGCAGCAGGCGCAAAGCGCTGCCAGCGATGCTGCCAGCAAAGCGGACGCCGCCTCGGCGCAAGCTTCGCAGTCGCAGGAGCAAGTCACAGCCCTCAAGAGCGATGTCACGGACCTGAAGACGGGAATGGCGAATACGGTCCAGACGTTGCAGGAGACTCAGAAAGCGGTCTCGGAAGCGCCCACCACGCTCCACTACCGCGGAATCACTCTCACGCCCGGCGGATTCCTGGCGGCTGAAACCGTCTGGCGGTCGCGCGCGCTCGCCTCGGATGTGAATACTCCTTTCAACTCGATCACCATGCCCGGAGCCTCGCAGAGCAGCACTTCGGAATTCTTCGGTTCCGGACGCCAGTCGCGAATTTCCCTGCTGGCAACCGGGAAACTGAAGAGCGCTCTGCTGTCCGGTTACTACGAGGCTGACTTTCTGTCGGCAGCGGCCACTTCCAACAACAACGAAAGCAACAGCTACTCGCTGCGTCAACGGCAGGTCTGGGGACAAGCGGCGTTCGATAACGGCTGGAGCTTCACCGGCGGTCAAATGTGGAGCCTGGTCACGGAAACACGCCATGGGATGGACAACCGGACGGAAGCGACCCCGCTCACGATTGACGCGAACTATAACGTCGGCTTCACTTGGGCGCGGCAATACGGGGTGCGTTTGGTGAAGAACTTCGGCAATAAAGTGTGGTTTGGCGCTTCGGTCGAGAATTCGCAGGCCACGGTAACAACCCATAACAACGCGGCCAATTTCCTGGTCGGCTCCGCCGGAGCGAGCGGCGGTCTTTACAACGCTGCGATTTCGACTTGCAGCTCCAGTTCCACGGTGGGAACGACAGGTGCGGTTACCACAACCACGACTTGCTCGCCGATCGCGACCTACTCGTTCAATCCTGCGCCCGATATCATCGCAAAATTGGTCTTCGAGCCAGGCTTCGGACACTACGAAGTCTTCGGTCTGTTTAGCCGCTTCCGCGATCGCGTGTTTCCTTGCGCGGAGGCATCGGCAACGTTTCCCTGCGCCAACGGCGCAACCTCGCCCACCGCGGCCTTGGCCTATAACGCATCCGTCAACGGCGGCGGCGTCGGCGCCAACGCCCGCTGGTCCTTCGTCAACAAGCACTTGGATTTCGGCTTGCACGGCTTCGGCGGCAGCGGAATCGGCCGCTACGCGTCGGGCGGTCTGCCGGATGCTTCCATCAATGGAGATGGGACCCTCCATCTGGTGAAAGAGCTGCAAGGCCTGGCGACGGTAGAAATTCACGCGCCGAGGACAGATATCTACTTCAACACCGGTTCCGAGTACGCAGCCCGGACCGCGAGCTTCGATCCTATCTCCGGCAAGGTCGTCGGTTACGGAGCGCCGAGCTTCAGCAATTCCGGCTGCTTCACTGAGACGCTGCCACAGAACGGCACCGGGTTCCTGCCCGGTTCGCTCTCCAGCTGCACGTCCGATACTCGCGCTCTGATCGAAGGTACGGTTGGCTTCTGGTACCGCGTATACGACGGTTCGCTCGAGAAGGTCAATCGCGGACGCATCCAGTTTGGCCCGCAGTTCTCCTATGTGGATCGTCAGACTTGGTCGGGCGCCGACGGCCTGGCGCCGCACGGCCTCGATGCCATGGTCTTCACCTCGTTCCGTTATTACCTGCCCTAGCCCGCGGAGCGCGTTTGTACCCAGCACAACGGCATCTGGATCGCATGTCCGGTCCAGATGCCGGTTTTTTTAGGCCGAAAAGACCATAGCGGCCGTGATGCCTCGCCGTCCCGAGTCGCCACCGGATGTTCTATACTGTGCTTCCCGGATACGTATGGCGAAGGCCGATCCGCGGACGCCTTCGCTAACAAGGATGGGATAGTGCGGTAATCATGGCGCGCGTTTCGCTGGACAATCCCAAATATTTCCTCAACCGCGACATCTCCTGGATGGCCTTCAACCGCCGTGTGCTCGAAGAAGCCAACGACGAGGGCAATCCGCTTCTGGAGCGATTGAAATTCCTCTCGATTTCGGCCAGCAATCTGGACGAATTTTTCGAGATCCGCGTCGCCGGCATGATGCAGCAGATCGAGGACGGCGTGAACGATGCCGGCCCCGATGGCCTCACCCTCGCGGAAAAGCGCGATGCGCTCAGCCATCTGACCCACCAGTTCGTCGACCATCAGTACGACTGCTGGAACGCGTGCCTGCGCCCGGCTCTGGCCGCAAACGGCATTCGAGTGCTCGAATTGAACGATCTCGACGTCGAAGCGCTGCGCTTTGTCAACCAATATTGCGAGCGCGAGCTCGATCCGCTGCTAACGCCCGTCACCGTCGATCCCGCCCATCCCTTTCCCCGCGTGATCAATAAAGCCTTGTGTGTGGGATTCCTGCTGCGCCGCCGGCGTCGTTCGGCGTTGACCTATACGGGGGTGGTTACCGTTCCTCGCGTCTTGCCCCGGCTGATACGCCTGCCCTCGCAGGGCACCGCGGATTTCATCTTTCTTGCCGATCTCGTTGCCCACCACGCCGAGCACATGTATCACGGCTATGACATCGTTTCTTCCGCGCCGTTTCGCGTGACGCGCAACAGCAACCTCTACCTCGCCGAAGAGGAAGCGCGCAGCCTGCTCGAGTCGGTCCGCACCGAACTGCACAACCGCCGCAAGGGCGATGCCGTGCGCCTCGAGATCGAGGCCGAGGCGGATCCCGAAATCATCGAGCGCTTGCGCACGGTGTTTGAGCTCGATGCTTGGCAGGTGTTTCCCGTCCATGGTCCCGTCAATCTCGTGCGTTTTTTCAACATCTACGAACAGGTCGAACGCCCCGATCTAAAGTACAAGCCGTTTGCCGCGCGCGAATTGCGCCTGACTTCGAAGGCGAAAGATTTGTTCGAGGAACTGCGCCATCACGACGTCCTGCTGCACCATCCCTACGACTCTTATGACGCCGTCGTTTCCTTCATCGAGTCGGCAGCCGCCGACGACCGCGTCCTCTCCATGAAGCAAACGCTCTATCGCACCAGCGAGCATTCGCTGATCGTACCTTCCTTGATCGACGCTGCCTCGCGCAAAGAAGTTACCGCCGTGGTCGAGTTGAAGGCGCGTTTCGATGAAGCCTCGAACATCCGCTGGGCCCGTGATCTGGAAGACGCGGGCGTGCAGGTGTTTCATGGCCTGGTCGGACTGAAAACGCACTGCAAACTGTCGCTTCTGGTGCGCCGGGATCCCGACGGTGTTACCCGCAGCTACGCTCATATCGGCACCGGCAATTACAACGCCAGCACCGCTCGTATTTACACCGACCTGAGCCTGTTCACCGCCAATCCGGAAATCACTCGCGCCGTGCACGACGTCTTCAGTTTTCTCACGGCCTATGCGGAAAATCCCAGTTATGAGCCGCTGCTGGTCGCGCCGCTCGATCTGGCTGAGAAGATCGCCGCGTTGATCGATCGCGAAATCGAGCATGCCCAGCAAGGACGCGAGGCCCACATCATCGCCAAGATGAACGCGCTGCTCGACAAGAAAGTGGTGCAGACCCTGTATCGCGCGTCCCAGGCGGGTGTGCAGATCGACCTCATCGTGCGCGGCATTTGCTCGTTGCGTCCGGGAGTGCGCGGCGTCAGCGATAACATTCGCGTGCGCAGCATCGTCGGACGGTTTCTCGAACACAGCCGCATTTATTATTTCGCCAACGGCGGCAAAGAGGAGATTTATATCGGCAGCGCCGACTGGATGCCGCGAAATCTATACGAGCGCGTCGAGGTCCTGGCGCCGCTGCGCGACGAGGTGTTGCGCGAACGCGTGCACCGCGAAATCCTCGACGCCTATCTCGCCGACAATCGCAAGGCGCGAATTCTCCTGCCCGATGCATCCTATATTCGTGCCTGGCAGCCCCTGCGCGGGAAGAGAGACCGCCGTCCTCCGACCGGCGATGCGGCCTTTAGTGCCCAGGACTTTCTGATCGCCGTCGCCGAAGGTAGAGCTCCCGCCCTGCCGCCCGCTCCGGCACCGCCGCGCAAGCGCAGGGCGCGTTTATTGGTTGGAAAGGAACGGTAAGCCCGAATGATTCTGTACTTCTTGCGTCATGCCAGTGCGGGCCAGCACCTGGTCAATCCGAAAAAAGACGAGAAGCGGGCTCTCGATAAAGAGGGAATCGAGCAGTGCGGCTATATCGGCCGCGCGCTGGTTGCGCTCGATGTGCAGGTTGATGCGGTGGTGTCCAGTCCGCTGAAACGCTCGACCCAGACCGCATCGCTCGTGGGCAACGAACTCGGCTATGAAGGCAAGCTGCAACTCGACAACGGTCTGCGACCCGAAGCCGGGCTCGCCGATTTTCGCAAGCTTCTGGAAAAATATTCCCGCCAGGAAGCCATCATGGTCGTCGGCCACAACCCGAACCTGAGTCAGTTCCTCGGCGCCGTCATCAGCGAATCGGGCTGCGAAGCCTCACTCGAGCTGAAAAAAGGCGCCGTGGCAAAAGTCGAGATGCGCCGGACGTTCGGCACCCTGCAGTGGTGTCTCACGCCGAAAGTTTTGCGCGCGCTTTATGAAACCGCAGTGGAAAGTTCGCGGCCGAAAACTTCCAAAAAGTAGTCCCGCTCTTTTTCGATCGCCCACAATTCCAGATCCACTCCCACGGTGCGTCGTGGAATCAGCGTCAGCCGGACCTCCGGCGAATGTAGTCCAATGCGCACCTGCCGAACCGCCCGGCTGCGGCTCAGGTTCAGCGCTCGCGCCAGTCGCAGCAGGAGAATCGCCTTCTGCACCGGCGCGCGGTCGGCGGTATCGACCAGCTTCATGGGCGTGTCTTCCACCGTGGGGCGCGACTTTCCTAAATAGCGCGCGACCGCCGCAATGATGCGGCGCTGCTGGGGCGTGTACCCCAGAATCTCGGAATTGGAAATGATGTAGTGCGTGTGGCGATGGTGGCCGTTGCGATTCACATAATCGCCAACTTCATACAGCATGGCGGCGGCCGAGAGCCATTCGCGATATTCCGCCGGCAGCCGGTGCAAAGAGCGCAACTTGGTAAACAGCAGCATGGCCGACTCGCGCACATCGAGCGCATGCTTGCGTTCCACGTGATAGTGGTCGACCGCTTTGAGAATCGACTCCCATCGTTCCGATTCAAGCTGTCGCCCCGAGCGGGTGCTGCGATCGTAGTCGGCCGCCATCTGCGCCAGAATGCCGTCGCGCAAACCGAGCGGGGAATAACGGAATCTGCCCAGATGCAGGCGGTCCAGCAGTTCGCGATACACGGTGGCGCCAGCCACGATAATTTCCGCCCGCCGCGGACCGATGCCTTCCATCTTCCGCCGTTCCGCCACTGGCAGACGCGCCA
The DNA here is from genome assembly GCA_030037515.1 of Candidatus Sulfotelmatobacter sp. Lineage (GTDB taxonomy): Bacteria > Acidobacteriota > Terriglobia > Terriglobales > Acidobacteriaceae > Sulfotelmatobacter. The sequence continues at coordinate 522 of JASHRE010000475.1, read as the reverse complement.
GACGCTTGGTTAGCCGCGTCATCTCAGCGCGGGTGACCATCTGGTGCTGCCGTCTTTTTCGCCCCTGATGCGCCGCCGCCGCCGCCAGCGCCGCCGCTGTTCCGGAAGTCGCGATCACGTTCTTCACCCGCGCGCTTGCGATGCGGCGCGCGATCCGGTTCACTTCCCGTGCAACAAATCCGCGCAGCCGTTTCAGTTCGCCTTTGCGCACCGGATCATGCCGCAGAAATTCATCGGTCAGACGAACCGCGCCCAGCGGCAAGCTCACCGCGTCGCGGATGTGTCCGTCTTGGGTGACGGTCAGCTCACAACTGCCTCCGCCCAGGTCGATCATCAACGTGGTCGAGCGACCCACACGCGAAATCGACACCAGCCCCAGGTGAATCAACCGCGCCTCTTCCAGCCCCGAGATGACTTCCACGCGCCATCCCGTCGCCGAGCGCACCCATTCAAGGAATGCCTGCGAGTTCCGCGCATCGCGCAAGGCGCTGGTCGCGACCACCCGAACGTTGTCGATTCCGA
>JASHRE010000474.1 GCA_030037515.1 Candidatus Sulfotelmatobacter sp. | reverse complement strand
TTTTCGTAATGATCATTCCCGTGGGCATCGCTAGCATCAGTCGGCCAGCCCGAATGGCAGCGGTTTGTGGAGAGAAGGGAGACACAGCCTGGGCGATCAGGTCGGCGTTGATGAAGTTTGCAATTGGCACATTTGGGAAGGAACTTCCGCGCGAACGTGGTTTCTCTGACGGCGTTTGATCCTGCAATAATGTAGAGGTCCAAAAGTTTTCTAGCCTACCGAATCCCTTTGGCTTCGGGGCTCGCCAAGCCCGGCACGTACCCGTCCTGAACAGAAACAGGATCGTTTCCCGAAGGGTGTAGTTAAGTCTGATTGGCCATGCTCTGACACGTTGCCCACACATTCAGGGCGCGGACGACAACATTTCTTCGGTGAGGAGCAGAGGATGTGCCAATCTTTCCGGCGTCTGCGCTTGACTTAACGAATCAGATGAAGTGCTTGAGTCCCGTCGGTCCCGGCGTCGGAAATCAGTCTCTGATCGAGAGTGGCCAGTTAGCCCTTATGGATGCGAGCAGATAACTGTCGGTGACTTGGGCGGAGTCCAAAGGACGTGCTGGATCCACATGCTGTCGGTCGAGCAACCCCAGATCCTCGGGCCAGAAGGCGTGACCGGGCAACCCCCGGAATGACGCCAACAAATTGGCAACCGCAGCGGGAGAACCTGGAGGGTTTGGATTAACGGGGATGGCCAACAATGCGCATTATGCCGTTTTCTGTAAGCAGACAGCCCACGCCAACCGAGACGCAATCGATCAACGAGAATGACTTCGAGTGTTTGGCCGAGACCGGTGCGAACAGAACTGGGACGATCCTTCCATGAAGAGAAAAGCTGTCGGATGACTCATGTGTCCGCAAAATGATACCAGCGCGCAGGTGTGTCTGCTTTCCAGGTCCAAGGGCGATGCCAACTCGACACGGCGGAGTGCGCCACAACGCGCACTTCACTGCACAAGGTATGTTCCTCGCCGCTACTTGCCTACCTTAGGTAAACGGAATCTCCGCTCAACTTTTTTTATCTTGGCATGCCATCTTTCCCCCCTGTTTCACGCTTTTCTACATGGGCTTTGGTTCGTTGCCGGCGGAGTGTGGAGCCCGGCGCCGCTCACTTGACTGCCGGATTGGCCAACGTCGGGCAGCCAGGCGTTGACCCCGGCGAAAGCGAATGGTTGAAACCCCGGATTCGTGTCGCTGATCAGGTTGCCGAATTCGTCACAATCGATCTGCTCGGCAATGCTATCGGTACGGGACAGCCAGTCCTCGAACGCCAAAAGGCGACCTAGATGCACAGGCTTAGTCCATCCCTAAAAGGATTCCTAGCGACTTCGGTTCTCGCGATCGCTTTCTCTCTTGCCTCCACGCTTTTCCTCTCGGCCTCCGCTCGCGCACAGAATGAAAGAATTCTGAGGTATTACAGCGATATCGAGCTTCGCAGCGACGCCAGCATGCTGGTGAGGGAATCGATTTGGGTGCTGAGCGCCGGGAAGCAGATTCGGCACGGCATCTATCGCGATTTTCCCACACGTTACACGGATCGGCTGGGCAACCGATATGTGGTTGGGTTTAAGTTGCTGGACGCGTCGCGTAACGGCGCGCCTGAAGAGACACGAGTCGAGGATATCGGGAACGGCAAGCGCATCTATCTCGGCCGGAGCGAAATCGTCCTCAAGCCCGGCATGTACCGCTATTCGATCACCTACGAAACCAACCGAGAGCTCGGGTTCTTTCCCGGCCATGATGAACTGTTCTGGAACGCCACCGGAAACGGATGGATTTTTCCGATCGAGGCCGCGTCAGCTTCCGTCCGGCTGCCCGCCAAAATCCCGGCGAGTAAGGTTCATTTGGGGGGCTACACCGGTCCGCAGGGATCGACGCTGAGTGACTTGGCGTATCCGCCGGGCCAGGATGGGACGTTTAGTTTTGTTGCTCGGCACCCGTTGCCTCCCGCGAGCGGGCTCACCATCCTACTCGATTTTCCAAAGGGCTATGTGACGCCACCCACCCGGGGACAGAAGATTCGGTATTTTGTGCAGGACAATCCCGACGCGATCATCGCTGTCATCGGGTTTGGCATGCTTGTTCTCTACTACGCTGGGGCCTGGTTTCACGTGGGCCGGGACCCGGCGCGTGGGACGATCGTGGTACAGTATGAGCCCCCACGCGACTTCTCACCGGCCGCGATTCGCTATCTCGTAAAAATGGGCTACGACAATAAAGTGTTTGCCTCCTCGATCATCGACATGGCCGTGCGCGGGTTTATCACCATCAAGGAACAAGAGGGGATATACACGCTTTATCGGACAAAGACCGACAGCCCGGTGCTTTCTCCCGATGAAAAAGCCATTGCCGACAAATTATTCGGCAATGGGACCACCGAAGTCTGCCTACACAATGAGAATCATCAGCTCATCAGCTCCGCGATCGCAGCCATCCGGCGGTGGCTGAAAACCACCGAAGAGAAGACCTATTTCGTCACCAACAGCATTTATCTGGTCCCGGCGATCGTGTTCTCGGTTGTGATGGTGCTTGCCATTAACTCGGCCGAAGTGGGAGGCGCTGCCAGAGCGGATTTTCACGGAGATTTTGCGGTGATCACCTTTATGAGCCTCTGGCTTTCGGTCTGGAGTTTTGCTGTTTATGTACTCAGCGGGACGGCTGTGCACCTCTGGCGTTCGACGTTCGAGAAAGGGTCGGGCAAGGCCACCGTGTCCCAGGCCATCGCCGCCTCTTTGTTCGCGCTTCCGTTTATGGGAGGAGAAATTCTTGGTTTCTGGGTTGTAATCAAGGCGACGTCGGTGATCGTGGCGGCGATCTTGATGGCCACGGTCGGCATTCACCTACTGTTCCATCATCTTCTAAAGGCCCATACTCGGGCGGGGCGCAGCATTCTCGACAAAATTGAGGGGTTCAAGGTCTTCCTGAGCGAAGTGGACGGCGACCACATGAACCGGCTAATGCCCGTGAACAAAACACCCGAGGTCTTTGAAAAGTACCTGCCCTACGCGTTGTCGCTCGATGTGGAACAGGCTTGGGCACGGCGATTCGCCAGCGTGCTGCACGGCGCGACACGAGAGTCCGGTTCTTTGTCCGGCCCGGCCTATTCTCCTGCCTGGTTCTCGGGCAACGACTTTAGTTCCTTGGGGGCGGCGGGATTTGCCGGCTCGCTGGCCGGCTC
>JASHRE010000473.1 GCA_030037515.1 Candidatus Sulfotelmatobacter sp. | reverse complement strand
TGGATCGTGCTCTGGGGATGGAAGCGAATTTTGCAGGAACTTCGTTTCTGACTTTGGATAAGTTGCGCAGACTGCGTTACGCCAGCGAACTGGTGAATGTCGTCGCAGATGCACGGCAGGAACATGGGCCCGGGCTGGGGACATTCGGATTCGACGATGAGGGAGTGCCGGCGCAGTGCACGCCAATCATCACAAATGGATTGTTTACAGGATATCTGAGTTCGCGAGAAACGGCACACACGATTGGCGCGAGTCGCTCAGGCGGAACAATGCGGGCCGAAGGGTGGAACCGGCTGCCGATGATCCGCATGACCAACGTCAGTTTGCTGCCGGGCGAGAAGCCGCTTTCGCTCGAAGATTTGATTGCATCGACCGATCACGCAATCCTGATGCAAACGAACCGATCGTGGTCGATCGACGACAAGCGTTACAACTTTCAGTTCGGATGCGAGATCGGGTGGGAGATCAAGAATGGCAAGCGCCTACGGATGGTAAAAAATCCGTCATATTCGGGAATCACTACGGAATTCTGGAATTCGCTCGACGCGGTCTGCTCGCGCGAGGGGTGGATTTTGTGGGGTACGCCGAATTGCGGCAAAGGACAGCCGCAGCAGGTGATGGGAACCGGGCATGGAGCGGCGCCGTCGAGATTTCGTGGGATTAAGGTGGGTAGCGCGTATCGCGGAAGCTAGCTTCACCACGGAGACACAGAGGTACAGAGAACTGTGGAACAACAATTCCCGGATGCTCAACCCTGAAAAAGCCGGCCAGATTTTTGATCGCATCCGCAAGCTTTCGTCTGCGGATGAGATCGAAGTGCTGTTTTCCGGCGGACGATTCGCGCTGACGCGGTTCGCCAACAACACCATTCATCAGAATGTGGCGGAGGAAAATGAAGTGGTTTCCGTCCGCACGGTTTTCGATGGGAAAACGGCGCGAGCCACAACGAACAAGTTTGACGATGAGAGCTTGCGGGCTGTAGTGCGGGCTTCGGAGAATCTCGCCAAGGTACAACAAAAGGATAGAGATTTATTAGCCATGCCGGATGCGAAGGAAGCGGATGCCGACGCGGACAAGGGTGAGACGGGCGAGGCGCTCATCCCCACGCGATCGCGTTCGCGGTATTTTGAGCGGACGGCGGCGATCACACCGGAACTGCGCGCCGATGGAGTGAAGAAAATTGTCGGTTTGGCGGAGCAGCATAAACTGACCACCGCGGGCGTGTTTTCAAGCGGAGAGTCGAGCGAAGGGCTTTTCAACTCGCGCGGATTGAGCCGCTGGCATAGGCAGACTTCGGCGGAGATTTCGGTCACCATGCTGGCTGATGACTCCTCCGGCTGGCAGAAGGCGAACTCGCCGGATGTCGGGAATCTGGATCCTTTGATCCTCGCCGAAACGGCGAGGAAGAAAGCGCTCGAGTCGGCGCATCCGCGCCAAATTCCGGCTGGCAGGTACACGGTGATTCTCGAACCTGCCGCGGTGCTCGATATCGTGGGATTTATGTTCGGGGATTATTCGGGCATGGCGGTGCTCGATCAGCGTTCGTTTCTGAGCGGCCGCGTTGGCAAGCAATTGTTCGGCCAAAACATCACCATCTGGGATGATGTGTCGCATCCGCTGCAATCCGGATCTCCATTTGATGGGGAAGGCGTGTGGCGGCAAAAAGTCGAACTGGTAAGAAACGGGTTGGTCGAGCGTCTGGTCTACGCCCGGGCGACCGCCGGACGAATGAAGCGCTCAGAATATAAAGATAAAGTCGGGGCGGTTGCCGCGACGGGCCACGGATTTCCGCTGCCGAATGAAATTGGCGAGATGCCGCTGAATATCGTGTTCGCCAGGCCAAGCGATCCCCAGAGTGTGGAAGAGATGATTGCCTCGACCGAACGTGGAATTCTGGTGACGCGGTTGTGGTACATTCGCGAAGTTGATCCGTACGAAAAGATTGTCACGGGCATGACGCGCGACGGCACGTTGTACGTGGAGAACGGTCGAGTGCAGTATGGCGTGCGAAATTTCCGCTTCAATGAGAGCCTGATTTCCCTGCTCTCGAATGTCGAAGCGATGAGCGTGCCAGTGCGCGCCTCGGGAGAAGAATCATTTGACATGGTTGTGCCTGCGATGAAGGTGAGCGAGTTCAATTTCACCGAGGTGACGAAGTTCTAGCGGTTCGATTTCTGCCGGCCCAGACTCGCGTCCTGTGTACATTTCGTTCTCCGAAGATTGCCCGATTTCGTCGGACATTTGCCGAAATATTAGGGATTTTCGAGGGCGATTTCAGGCTGGATCGGGCGATCCAAAAATCCCCTAATTCATTCAAACCAAAGCATTTAAGCCCCATCGTTCCATGACTTCCGTAACTTTGCGCGCCTGAATTCGGGGTGTACGCTGCCGTTGAGTTTAATGATTCCGGCTTTGTTGGGGCATCCGCCGGTGAAGGTCGCTAAAGGGTGGCGGAAGAAACAGAGAGAGCGATGACCGAGGCGCGAATGAATCTCGGGCCTTACGACGAAATGCAGAGTGCGGCCAGGTTTCCGCTGCATCTCAGCGCGTCGGTGAAGTCGCAGGGCAGCGCGTACGCAGCCGAAACTGAGAACATTTCGGCAAACGGTGTGTTGCTGGCAATGGATAACGATGTGCCCGTGGGATCGATGGTGGATGTCACGATTCTATTGCCGGCCGAAGTTGTGGGCGCGCGGCGCGACGTTCAGGTCGATTGCCGCGGGCGCGTGGTGCGGAGTTTCGAAGATCGCGGGCGACGCGCAGTCGGCGTCGTGATCGACGAGTATCACTTCGAGCGAGCATAGAAAGTAAGAAAACAATGGCGAGCATTCCGGTAGTTACGGAGACTGAGGCGGGCG
>JASHRE010000048.1 GCA_030037515.1 Candidatus Sulfotelmatobacter sp. | reverse complement strand
GTCTGGTCGCGCAGAAAATCGCCTCCAGCCCCACTTACCGCAATAACACCCTGATCTTTGTGATTGAAGACGATTCGCAAGCCGGGGTAGACCATGTGGACTCGCATCGCAGCATCGCATTTGTGGTCGGCCCCTACGTCAAAAGGAACACTGTAATCTCCACTCACTACACCACTCTCAGTATGTATCGCACCATCGAAGACATTCTGGGAACGGCCCACTCGAACTTGAACGACACCCTGGCCAATCCCATGACCGCGGTGTTCGACCTGGCCCAGAACCTGACCGAGACCCCATTCACTTTCACCGCCACTCCCTCTGCTTATCTGTACGGCACGAGTCTTATTGGCTTGCCGCCGATGCAGGCGGACCTTCGCGTCCCGCGCTCGACCCATGACGCCACCTATTGGACAAAGGTTACCGCGGGGATGAATTTTTCGAAGGAAGATGATTTCGATTTTGCCCGCTACAACCACATCCTGTGGGCGGGATTGATGGGCTCCAAGCCGTATCCGTCAGGCCCCAGCGGGCTGGATTTGCGGGCCAATCGTGCGGAACTTCTGCGGCGTTTCCACGCAGACTTGGACAAGAGCAGCCGACCCGGTGAAACAGATGGTGAAGCCGGAACAGGTCAGTGACACGAAGTCGGGAATTTAAACATGAAATCGCGGGGGTGCACACCGACTCTGGTGCGCGCCCCTGCGGAGTATTGAACTCGCTCGCGATCACAACCCTTCACTTTGTCAAAACCGGACAGATTATTGAAACGTCAAGGGCATCCGGTTCATCAGACTGTTGAAACAACCCAAAATCCACCGCCCTCACTTCACTCCGTCCGCGCATTTTCGTGCGCCGAACAGTCCAATTTGGACAGATCACACGATTGTTCACCGAAAGCAGAGATAACTATCCGAAACCTTGTGACTTAACTACATATCAGGCGGGCATCTTCGGCGCGGCGATCCTCGGTGATTTTGTGGATCAGCACCGTGACTTCCGGCACCGATGGGTTCATCCCGTTAAGCTCCGTATGCTTGAGAGTCTTCGAGATGGGGGACGAATCATGGCAACATCAACTACAGCGAGAGGCGCACGTCGGTCCGGGTCTTGGCGACATTGTGCTCCGCGTCCGCAGGAAGCCTGCCCATGAATCGAGTAAAGATTCGTAAAAACGACAGTGTTTTCACAACTCACAGTCCATAATCTGGTTCATACGAGTATCCCAGCCCGAAGTTCCATAGCATCAGGAGGTGTCCGTAGCATCAGAATGTGCCAGTTTTGAAGACGGGACCGCTGCTGGTAGGACATAACATGAGGCGAAACCTGACGAGAGAGAAGTTATTGCGGGCAGCGTTGATCCTGCTGGTAGGGCTTCTGGCCACTCTGGGGCTAGCTGTGTCGCAGACTGTGCTGGAGAATCGGACACTTATTGTGAGCGGCCAGCCTGGACAAGCACCGGTTATCCAGTTGAAGGGCAGATCCTACGTGGACGTTGAAGCACTGGCACGACTGACGAATGGCTCGCTTAGCTTCAAGGGGGATCAAATTACCTTAACGCTGCCCGCTTCCGCTGCGAGCGCGGCAATGGCAACTCCCCCTGCGAGCCAGCCTGCAAACTCTGCATTCTCGAAAGATTTCTTGAAAGCTGGTATCGAAGTTATCGCCGTGATCAGGGAATGGCGCACCGCGCTGGTTGACGCCGTTCGAAATGGAATCCCCGTGACGGACGACTCCGATGCTGGTTATCGAACCCAAGCTGCAAAAGACCTCAGACTCGTATCCGTAGCCGTCTCAACCGATTCTGATCGAAGTGCCTATCAACTGTTCAGCAAAGAACTCACTAATATGCAAAGCTTCAGCAATGAAATCATAGCAGCGCACGACAGCATGCAAAACATCTCGCCGGACGCGCTGAAGAATGATCCGTTGGAGCAACAAACCTTGAGTTGTGCACGATCTCTGACGGCGATGGTGTCCAGTGGTCTGTTTCAGGATGACGGATCTTGTCATTGAACTAACCCCGTAAAGGAAAGAGCCTGCCGGGGCCAACAAAACTCCAGTTAAGGAGGATCATGAAACTACGACTTCTGATTATTGGGGCATTGATGGCGGGCGCTTTGTTCGCGCAGGGACAGGGTCGCAGAGGAACCAACCGCAACTCGAACACCCAGTCCCAACAAACCCCAGCTCAGCTCGCCGCGCGTCAGATGCAGATGATAGCGGCTTTCCTGCATCTGGATTCCGACCAAACCTCGGCGCTGATGGAAAATACTGCTCTGTTGGGTCTGCTTACCACCGAGGAGACCACCCTTCAGGCGAATGCCGCGACGTTGAAGACTGAGTACAGTACGCTCGCCACCCAACTGCTCGGTGCCCCGTCTGCCACGCCAGCCGAACTCAGTGCTATCGAGGGTCTGATTACTACTGACCTTCAGTTGCGCGTGACGGCAGCGGGCGAAATTGTTTCGGTCTTGCAAAATCTGAACCCGGCTTTGTCGACCGAACAATCAGCGAATCTGCCCCGTCTGATCGGTGCGCTAGTCGGTGGCGGCTCTCAGCAGTAAGTGTTCCGTCGTAGCCCAATCGGGAAGATGGGTTTAAGACAGTCAATGATGCAGCTCATAGCCGCCTTTTCGGTGCTTCCCAAGAGGAATTCCTGCACCTAGCCCCACGCAACATGCAGCGAGAACCATGAGCCGTAACAAATATCGGACGTAGCGTGAACACTCCGAGTGCCGAGAGGGCGACCCAAGCGCTGCAAGCAGGAAGAGCGGCCCGTTAAAGTAGCAACGGATTCGTCCACACCGGACGGCGTTGACAAGGCAGCCTGATCCCATTAGTGCGAAAGCTCGTCGAGTTCAGTTATGCTGCTCGCGCCGACCACCTTGACACCCGAGAACGAAGGCTTTCACCTGCTTCTGTCCGTGCGAGGCAAGAGTTCGATACGTCTTCCGAAGTCTCTCTAGCAGTGACTTGCTTGTTGGTGGCG
>JASHRE010000472.1 GCA_030037515.1 Candidatus Sulfotelmatobacter sp. | reverse complement strand
TCGTTGAACCAGTCGTGCAGACTGATGGTGGGGGCAACCTGGGTGCCGGTTGTTTCGTACGGCGGTTCGAGAATCGCATAGCGCACGCCGTACGTGATGGTGAGGTTGGGTTTCATGCGCCACTGATCTTGCGCGTACGTCTCATATTCATGAGCCCGGAAGTGCCGCGGAACCAGCTGCCCCTGTGGAATCTGTTGCAGATTTTTGTTCAGTTCGTAATTCGCATCAACCTGAGGGATGAGTCCCGCCAGTGCCGCCATGGCGAAGTCGTAGCTTGCTTCGAAGTCCGGATCCACAGCCGGGTAACCAAAAGTGGCCGGGTTCAGGCTGGCGCCAGGAGTGTTCGAAATGCCGGAACTGGACAGCCAGTAGACGTTGGTGACGCCCTCGAAGAAGTTTTGCTCGTTGGACTCGCGCACATTATCCACCTCGCGATAGTTCGCTCCGAACTGGAAGCTGTGCGTACCCACCACCTTGGTTAGGTCGTCGACCAGATTTTTCACGGGAACGTGCGTGTTGATCGTGGGGGTTTCGGCCACCAGATTGTCCATACCACGGAAGTTTATGTAGGGTTGAGTTTGCTGGCCTTGCAGGTTGATGATTTGGCTGATATAGCCGAAACGAAGGTTATTGATCAGCGTGCTGCTGAACGTGGCGGTATAGCCTGCCATTAAACCCTTATTGTTATCGTGTTCGACCTGACCCTGCGGCTGGCCAGGGAATTCCTCGCCTCCATTGCTGCTGACGGTGTAGGCAGAAGTACGCTCGGCCTGCAGGTCATTGTTCATGATGCCGCGGACGGAGAGGTGATGCTTGCCGTCGCTCGTCAGGTTGTAATCGAGCTTTCCTACAAACGCATTCAGACTCGCGGGCAGCGGCGACGCAAATGTGTAGCCGCGATAATTAAAGCCGTCACCCACCACGTTGCTGTTCGGCGCAGGATACTGGGGAAAGAGCGCCCCGGGGTTAGCTCCATTAATATCCGCCAACAGCGGATTTGCTCCCGGCCCCTTCGGACAGGTGTCATTGGCTGTACAGTTGGGATCCATGCCCGCGATCTCAGCCGCGGTAAGGGTTTCAACGCCACCAGGGCAGGGTGCATTGGTGGCTTCCGTGCAGGGATAGCTCATGGATCCGACCTGCATGCCTAGACTGGGCACGACACGCGTGACTGGCAAGTCCTCGTGCTTTCTTTGGCCCTCGTAGAGAGCAAAGAAAAACATCCGGTTTTTGATGATCGGCCCACCTACATCTGCTCCGAAGGTGTTGCGCAGCAAGAACGGGGGTGTATTGGCTTGTCCAGCCTGAAGCTCTTCGGCTTTGATGAACCAGTCGTTCGCCGTGGTGAAAGTTGGACGGTTATACGCATACAACGAACCGTGAATCTGATTCGTTCCGCTCTTGGTCACAAACGACGCCTGCCCACCGGAAGATCGCCCGGTGTCAGCATCAGAACTGCTGGTGGTGACTTTGAACTCTTCCAGAGCGTCTAAGGGAACCCGAATAGCGCCTTGGAAAGCCGTTCCGAGAAGCTGGTCGTTGTTATCCACGCCATCCAGGGTGACGTTGGTTTGATCGCTTCGTGCCCCGTTTACAGCGCCGCTGCGGCTGTCGACCGCCGAATCGATGCTGTTGCCGTTGCCGGTAAATACTACTCCGGCCTGCAGACTCAAAACTCCCGTAGGGTCTCGCCCCTCGAAGGGTAAATCCTGGATCTGGTCTGCGCTGAAGGCGTGCCCCAGCGTGGCGTCCTGCGTGTTGACCAGCGGCGCCGTTCCTTCCACTTCTAGAACTACGGTTCCTCCTGCGACCTGTTCGGTGAAGTTCAACGTGGCAGGCGTCGCGACGAGGAGTTGGACCCCGGTCTGTTTGATGTTAGCGAATCCTTGCGCGCTGACACTCACCTCGTAGTTGGCCGGGGGCAATTCGAGCAGCTGATACTCTCCCTGGGCGTTGGTCTTGGCAGCGCGCGTGAAGCCCGTAGCCGAATTGGTCACGGTCACGACGGCTCCCGCGATGACGGCGCCCTTCGGATCGTATACAGTCCCGCGCAACGACGTGGTCGCAGTTTGCGCCGCAAGCAAGGCGCTGAAAGCCAAGGAGAATCCGCACAACGCGGCAAATACACGCAAGCGAGAAGGCATAGGGGGAAGCTCCTTTATGCACCACAGCTTTGCCTGAAAATCGATTTCCCGGAAAACCAAGACTCGCCGGGGAAAGTCCCGGCTTCCTAATGGGGCGGTATTGTGCTACGCAAAGTGGCCGACTTTCAAGAAGATTCACAGGATTTTCACGCTGATTAAACGTTTGAATAACGTGGATCGGAGATTTCACTAGAACCGGAAGTGCCCTCGGAACGGCACCAAAACACGGCGGACGCCAGGACGACGATGGCGGGGAAGCATTCGAGCGTGTAGCGCGGTTCGGGGTTTTCCATGGTCCCGAGAAACACGGAACGAAGCAGGACAAAGAAAACCAGCAATCCCAGCAGCGGCGCGTGTCGAGCGCGGACGGTTCCAGCCAGGGCCAGGCCGACGTAGGTCAGATTGACAACGCCGAAAGCCAGGCTGACCGCCAGCCAGCGTGGATCGTCGTTGAATTCCCACCAGCGCGGATCGGAAGGGAATAATTCCGTGCGCGGGCGCAGCCACATGTCGGCGATGCGCAGGGCGGGAAGCCATGCGTAATAGCGCAGCGGAGCCGCACGAACTCGTTGGGCGGCCAAAGTCGCGAAACGCGCGTCGAGCTCCCCGCTCATGTCGTGATCGCGATTGTACTGGGCAAAAAGTTCGCTGGTCTCCGCGCGTTGCTGGGGAGTGTCGAAGGCGCGATTCGGCAGCTTCGAAAAATCGATTTCGTCGCCTGGCACGTTCCAGTAAATGTCTTCGACGGAGACATACTCGGCCATCCAAGTCTTCACCCAGCGATTGAAGCCGGGCATGAGCGGTTCGTCGGAATCGTTGGCGTAGCGCGGGGCGAGCGGCTGGAAACGATGCATCGTACGCAGATTGCGCAGCGTCCATGGAATCAGCGGAGCCAGGGCGGCGACCAACACCAGGATTCCCGCCAGCAGGATCGGCGCCGGATTGCAGGTGGTCCCTGACTTGGTCATCCCGCGGACAAGAATCCACAGAAGATACCCTGCGATCGCCAGCAACACGATGCCGCCGTCGGGGCGCAAAAGAATCGCGCCGGCGATGGCGAGACCGCAGCCGAGCCATGCGCCGAAGCCGTCGCGCCGACCGCTGCCCATCGCGGCAAGACCTGCCGCGGCCAGATCGAAGGCCAGCGCAGTGAAGAAAATCTCCAGACTCTCCGTGAGCGCGGTTGCCGCATAATTTGCGAGGAACGGACACAGGCCAGCCAGGAGGAACGCGGCCTTGGCCGCGCGGGTGCAAAGCAACCGCCGGGCCAGATCGGCAATCAGAAAACACGCGCCCAGGTCGAACAGAACCTGGATGAGCAGAACGGCGCGAAAATTGCCGATTCCAAATCCATAAAAAATGGCCGCCAGAAATGCCGGGTAGCCCGGCAGGCGCGAGAACGTCGGCATGATGCGGCCGGAATTGGTGATGGCATAGACGCCATGCTGCATCCAATTCCGGGCAATGTTGGCGTAGAGGCGGGAATCGTCGACAACCGCGGGAAAGCGCCAGACAAAGAACAGTCGGAGGGCGAGCGCCGCTGGAGTGGCCAGCAGGAAAAAGCCCCGGTTGTCACGCAAGAGTTGCCGCATCTGCCCCAATCGAGGAATATAGCGCGTTTCAGGTCAACCCCGCTCAGATACAATGTATTCAACCGCTCAAGGCGGCCGACGCTCACCCTGCCCGCTGAAAATTGACCGTGTGCCGTACGCGGCATACGATGAACGTTTCGCTCATGACTGAACCAGTTTTTTATGATCCGCGACGAGCGCGCTGGAAACGCTTGCGGCGGACCTTCGACGTTGCCGCGGTGGTTGTCTCCGCGCTCGTCGTGTTTTTTGTTTACACCGCATTGCGCGACGAGCGCTTGCCGGAACTGCTGTTTGCTCCCCAGCGCCGCAATTTCAAAGCGCTGAAGGAAAATGAAAAGCAAAAGGCGCGCGACCGGCTGAAAAAAATGGCGGCCCGTTCGCATCGCAAATCGAAGCTGGCCGCGTCGCAAGTCAAGTTGAATCAGGAGGAGGGTATTCGAGCGGCATTTTACGTGCCCTGGGATGCTGCCAGCTTTTCTTCCCTGCGCTCATTCGCCCACCAGGTCGACATCTTGTATCCCGATTGGCTGCACGTCCTCACCGCGGATGGCAGGCTCCAAGGGGTCGATGAGCAAACCGGCAAATTGTTTGACGTGGTGCAAGGCACCGCCGTTCGCCAAGTCGACGATCGTGTCATGCCGTTCCTGAACGCGGAAGACCCGAACATGGAGGTCTTCCCCATGGTCAACAATTCCGACGGTGCCAACTGGGTTGGCGGCATCGTGGACTTTCTCAACGACCCCGACGCGCGCGCTACGTTTCGCCAGCAGGCAATGCAATTCCTGTCCTCGGGACGCTATCACGGGCTGATGATCGATTTCGAAGCCTTCCCGCAGAGTGGACAGGCCGGATACGTTGCCTTGTTGCAGGAGCTATCCACCGATCTGCATGCCCGCGGCATGAAGCTCTACGTCTTCATTCCGCCGCGCAATCCTGAATACAACTACCCGGCCGTGGCCGCTGCCGCCGACGGCGTCGTGCTGATGAACTACGACGAGCATTATCCTGGCGCCAAATCGGGGCCGGTCTCTTCGCAGGATTGGTTCGTCAAGAACCTGCAATTCGCCGAATCCGTCATTCCGAAGGAAAAAATCATCTGCGCCATCGCCAACTACGGCTACGACTGGGTCCTGAAACCGAAGAACGGCAAACTGCCTCCGGGCGAACACGACAGCCCTGCGAGCGCGCAAGATGCGTGGCTGTCCGCGCGCGACTCCGACCAGGATGTCAATTTCGATGACGACGCGATGAACCCGCACTTCAGCTATCTCGACGAACGGGGCATTCAGCACGACGTCTGGTTTCTCGATGCCGTCACGGCGCTGAATCATATGCGCGCCGCCCAGAATTTGGGGATTCAGACTTTCGCTCTGTGGCGGCTGGGCAGTGAAGATCGGTCGCTCTGGCGCGTTTGGGACGTGCCCGGCGATCCGACGGCGACCGACAAGCTGAAAGATGTTCCACCAGGTGCGGACGTTGACATGGAAGGCCAGGGCGAAATC
>JASHRE010000047.1 GCA_030037515.1 Candidatus Sulfotelmatobacter sp. | reverse complement strand
ACCAGAAAAGCGGCACCGAACCCAAAATGCGGCTGGTTGAGCAGATCAACGCCCATCTGCGTTCGGGTGACTACTCTCGCGCTCTGGATTTGTCGCGAGGCACAACCGCCGAATTCCCTAACGATGCGGAGTTCGCCGCGTTGGAATCGAGGGCTCAGGATGGTCTCAAGCGCAAGGCTGAAGCCGACGGTCGTATCACCCAAAGCCAGGAACTGTTCGCGCAGCGGAGGTCTGTCGAAGCGATTCAGCTGCTGCGCGAAGCCTACGAACTAGATAAGAACAATTCTCTCGCCCGCGCGATTCTCGCAAACGCCCTGGTTGAGCACGCGCAATCCGTGGTTGAAAGCGATTGGTTGAAGGCGGAGACTCTGACCAATCAGGCGCTAGCCTTGAACCCCGCGCATCCCACGGCCAAAACGATCCTCAGCCTGATCGTTACCAGGAAGGAAACGAGTTCGGTGGAGGAGTGGGTTGGGCAGGCGCGCAAGCTGCAGTCTAAAGGCGATCTATTTGCAGCCTTGGCCTGGGTCGCAGAGGGATTGGCCGTCCGTCCCCATGATCCCAAGTTGCTTCAGATCCAGGATGAAATCCAGCGCGACCAGGACGCGCGGCGGCGTCAGGCCCGTCGCGGTGACTTGGACGACCTGCGCCGCATGGAGCGTGAAATCAGTGCGGCCGCGGACGCGGCTGCAAAACAGGCGTTAGCCGAGCGCATACAAGCCGTGGCCGCCAGGCATTGGACGGATGGCGAAATCTTGTCTATTGCGAATGCCCTGCTCCTCCGCCTGGGCTTGGTTTCACAGGAGAGTTCCAGTGCATCGCCGCGCACCAAAGGCGCGACCGTAATTCTTCATGTCCCTGCGCGCGGATTAATGGGCCCGGTTTCACCGAGACTAGCTCCGCCCGCCAAACCGATTCCTCCGGGAAATGTTCCTCCCGACGCCATCTCGCCGAACAAGATTTCCCCCGGCATTGTGCCGAGGAGCGTTGCGCTGCCGAGCAAAGCCCTGACCGCTTGGCCAGAGACGCGACTCTTTCAGCCACAAGCTGCCGCCGTTCCGGGCTCCGAGCCTGCTGCACCTGTGGCCAAGGTCAGATCTCCATTATCCCATTCAAAACAACCCACGAAGCGGAAGTCCAGCGCATCCATCTTTGTATTTGTTTCCGCCGCAGCCGCGATAGTCCTGGTCGCAGCGACGTTCTTGTTCACGCGAAGATACTTCAGTCCGCCGGTGGGGAAGATGGCTGCAGCCGCTCCGACCGTTACCGCGCCGGCAGCTTCTGCAGCGGTTGTCCCCACCCCTCCCGTCTCACCTAGTGATTCAGCCCCGGCCAACTCCCCTTCCCGACAAACAATTCCGGAACCAACTTCGCCTGTAGGCGTTTCTACTGACGCTGCTTCCGAAAAAGTTACGTCGGACGGTCAACCGCCTGCCGAGCCCGGTCACAATCTGGGCACGCTCGTCGTCGTTGCCGGTCAAGACGGCGCCAGAGTTTTTCTCAACGGAAAACTTCAACGCCAACTCACGCACGCGGGGCAGTTGCACCTCCCGAATCTCGAGCCCAGGGACTACGTTGTACAAATCTCGAAGAGCGGTTTCGAAGATCCTCCGCCGGAAAAAATCAGCATTCGGGGGGGAGAAAAGGCCAGGATTATCTTCAACCTCCAGCCGCAGCCCGGCCCGCCCTCGTCACGTCTGGCCTCGCTGACCATCCAAGGCGGCGTTGCCGGAACCACCGTTTTCGTCGACCAAATGCTCGTCGGTACCATTCAGACCGATGGCATGCTCTGCGTTACCAACATCAACGCCGGAGACCATACCGTCGAACTGCGCAAAGAGCAATTCAAGCCCCGACAGTTCAAGAAACATTTCGTTGCGGGTGAAACCATAACTCTCGCCGCCGCGGATACGGCGCTGGAAGCCGCGCCGGGCGAATTGAGAATTTCCTACACGCCCGCTGACGCTCTGGTTGCAGTCGCAAAAGGCAATCTTCTGAAGATAGTAAGCAGTGGCGTCCCATTCAACCTTGCCGCCGGCACCTACACCCTTACTGCGCGAACCGCTGAACGGTTCACGCGTACCTCCACACTCGAGGTCGTCGCAGGTCAGTCTAAGAACGTTGATCTGTCTCTCGCCCCGACCGGCATGTCGAGTTGGGATGACCCCGGCGCCTGGAAGCATGAGGGAGATTCTTTCGTCCGAAAAGGTGGGGACTTCGTTCTATACAGGGTCGCTCCCACCTCGGGTACCTTTGTTTTTTCCGCGATGCTTACCAAGGGACATCTGTTGCAATGGGTGCTCAGCTACACCGACCCCAGAAACTATGTTCTTTTCCAGATGGACGACAATAATTTCTATCGCACTGTGATTCGCAACCGGCAGAAGACGGACGAGATCATGGTTCCCGATAAAAGCGACAAGAAAAGCTTCCGCACCCTCCAAGTTCGGGTCAGCCCCACGGAGATCGTCCACTTGACCAAGCATGGTGAAAGTTGGACGGTTCTGGATCGCTATACACAGCCCGGCACGAATCTCGGCCTGGGCAAGTTCGGCTTTTACCTACCCGGCAACGACCAACTCGCGCTTTCCAGCTTCTCTCACTATGCTGATCTCAACATCCGCTAGAGCCTAAGGCACGGGACTTCGAGACTTGTTCCAATAGTATTGGAACATCAAAAGGTCGCCCTCTCGTCGGATGGCCGCACGATTGCCTTCACCTCGCCCGTAGAAGGCTAGGAGGTATAGCCAAGCGCGAGCGGTAAATTTCCCGCCGCTAACTGAGTGTTGCCCTTGTTATCAGTTAATAATTGCCGGCAATATATTGCAGTTCTATTCCATCATCGGAGCCAATGGTGGCCGAGCCTATTGCGCCCAGCAAAATTCGTGGTCGAGCTGTGAAGTTCGTCGTCCTGATCGGGATCATTAGCTTC
>JASHRE010000471.1 GCA_030037515.1 Candidatus Sulfotelmatobacter sp. | reverse complement strand
CCAAAATTTACCGTCCCTTACATAGAGTGAGCCAGAATCGACTTTCAGTTTCGGAAAACGTCGCGCTAAATCCGTAGCGAACCTCCAGTGCGTTGCGACTTTGCGGCCGTCCAACAGTCCTGACGAGGCGAGGCCATAGATTCCCGTGCAGACCGAAGCGATCCGACGAATAGAACTCGCTGATTTCAGCAACCAAGACGTGAGCTTCGAGTGGTTATTCGAAGCGCGCAAGCCTCTGCCGCCCGGAATCAGCAATGTGTCCACGTCACGAACGGTAGAGAGACCCTTTTCTGCCAAAAACGTGAGCCCGAATTCGGAACGAAATGTTTTCGCGCCCAGCGCGGCGACGGTGACTCGATAACAAGCCTCCCGGCCTCCCTTCGCCGAGGTCACCTGTGCGCTTCCAAACGCCTCCATCGGCCCGACAAGGTCCAGGCCCATTATCTCGTCATATCCGAGGATCACGATATGTTTTGGTTTCATTCGTCCGTTTGAACGCCGCGACCTATCAGCAGGACGCGTCCGAATGGAGAATTGTCCTAAAAGGACGATCAGGCTCAACCATCGAGTTCGTTCCACGCTTCCAACTTTAGTTACGATTCGCCAATGCAATCGCGCGCTCGAACAAGGGATCACGACCCTCTCACGAGTCCTCCAAGCTCATCGTGATCGTTTTGTCCGGCTGAATCCCCAGCTGCAGCGCTGCTCTGTCGACGATATTGGCAAGCCCTGACCCTCGCTCCTGTCCTTCATAGACCGGAGACATTTTTGACCTCGGTGTATTGCGGGTTCTTCCACAGTTCGCCTTTGTATTCGATGAAGTCGGCGGTTGTTTGTGCGATTTCGCGGCCGTAATAACGTTCCACAACATGCAAGGCCAGATCGATTCCGGAGGTTTCGCCGGCCGCAGTAGCGACCTTGTCGTTGTCGATCCAGCGCAGGCCGGAGAGGAATTGCACCGCCGGGTACTTCTTTTTCATGTCTTCCACAAACATATGGTGGGTGGTTGCTCTTTGATGGTCCAGCAGACCATAAGCCGCGAGCATGGATGCCCCGGTGCAGACCGACATGCTTACGTCCGCGGTCTTCGCGTTTTCCAGCAGCCAGTTCTTTTGTGCTTCGCTTCGGCCCCTTTGCGCGGGAACGACGATCACTCGCGGTTTAGGGGCGTTGTCGAAAGTGTAGCTGGGAACGATCTGAAGGCCCTCCGCTGAGATGACCTTCTGCGAGTCCGAAACCGTGTACACGTTGAAGGGCATGGTCATGTCGTCGCCCCCGTGCCAGGGCCCGCCGTGAGAAGTGATCATGGTCGAGACAAAGACGTCCCAGGGTCCCGCGAGATCGATCAGGGTGGTGTCATCAGAAACGATGAACGCAACGTTGATGACTCCGTTGGCGGGCGGCTTGATTGTGCGCAATGGTGTAGAGTCGGAGTGCCCATTCGCCTGACGGGAATGGCTGGCGGCAGCCAGCATGAGACTCAACGCGGTGAGAGCAATAACCGTTGAGAGTTCTTTGGTCATTGGTGGAGTCCTGCATAACGAATTTTCCAACAAGACCAATCTAGGACCAATCGTGGAAGTCTGAAATGACAATTATAAGGCTTTTTAGGACATCATGATCCAAGTTTGCGATTGCCTGTTGGTGTTCGATTGAATGCAGCGAAGCATGGCGCGCCTTCGAAGACGATCTGTGGATGCCCTCAATCCCACCCATCTACTGCGCACCGCATCTCTAGGCCGACGGATAAAAACAGCCGGCCGCTCCGTCACAGGGATCAGCCAAGAGGAAGGCGAGGCGTTCTGGCGCATCATCCCTTTGACGCGCTATGACGCCAGGGAAAACTGCCTACAGTGAAGCCGATATCTCAACCGGTCGAGACCGTGTCCGCAAAGATTCAATTCCCGCTGTTTTTGTGATCGCGGCCCAAGCGATGGCATAGCATACGCCACCGCAAAGCAGGACCGACCGGGAGCCAAACGTCATAGCCAGCATCTGCGCTGAGATCGTTCCGATCACCGAGAAAAACCCGTTCAGTCCCCAGCACCACGGGACGAGTGAAATCTCATCGGAAACTGTCCGGAGAGCCATCGGGAATGGCATTCCTAGGAGAATTCCAAGAGGTGCCAAGGCTCCGACTCCAAGCAGGACCTAGGCGCGTCGTCACGCAGGCGCACACCTCAGAAGGAGACGTGAATGCGTGAATTTATGTGATTGCGGGAGATAACGCACCTCGAACGGAAGATCCAATGTAGGGCACGCGTGACTGAAAACGCCCACGACGTCTGTGAGCCGGGAGGGCCTTTCTCAAATCGGTTTCCCGGCCCCAATGCTTGCAGCAATGGTCTGCGTAATTTGAGCCAGACCATTGGCGAAATCAAGTAGCTGGAGCGTATTCTCAGAGTGCTGGATAGCTTGGTTCGCGCCGATATCGCGATGCCACCGTCCTGCGGGACACTGTGCGTCTTCGAACAGCTTGAGCTAAGGCACGATGGCCTCACGACCGACAACGTGCGCAACTCCGCGAATCGCCGTTCTCGTCACTCTTCCATCCGCACAGTCCGCCAACGCCTCGATCAAGCTGGGGGCCCCCATCGCATAACCTTGGGCGATGCGGAACGTGTGTTGGCCCGTCCCACATTTGTGATCGTAGGTCGCAAGATAGGCACCCAGAGCAGCCGCTGCGACGCCGGTGGCTGCGTCTTCCGGAAATCCGGCGTGAAGCGGGAACTGTCGCGCTTCCACTTGGACATTTGCTTTGTCTGTTTGGCGCGTAAAAGGGTAAAAACCTGTTACCTTGAGCTTTTCACATAGTCCCCAGAGGGCTTCGTAATCCGGCTGCAAGGTGTTGAGCACCTTTGAGTCCTTAAGAGGTGCCACGAGCTTTGCCCGCGAGACCGAGACTGCCTGGATTGGGCTCTTTGCCAGGACAATTTGACTGGTTTCGATCCTTAGCACTTGCGCGACTTGATCGGGTGCGACCGCGGGGCCGAAAATGGGCTTGTTCTGCTCCAAGGTCACGACAAGGTTATTGTTACGGGTGACGCATCCGACTTCGAACACTCCAGTGATCGTCTCGACGCGAGCGTGATCGGACTTTAATATTTTTCTTAAGCGTGCGACTGTGATCGCAGCAACCGTTGCGTGGCCAGATACTCCCATCTCGTGATCCGGCACGAAGTAGCGAATACGGATGTCAGCAGTTTTTGACCGAGGATGCAGAATGAAGGCTGTGTCAAGTCCACAGCTCAGAGCAAGAGCTTGCATCTGGCCGTCGGTGAGCCAATCCGCAAAAGGGACTACGGGGCATGGATTGCCGCCTTGCGGCCCAGCCGCAAAGACCCGCGTACGAATCACCTCAATCCGATCTCCCTGCGTCTGCCCTTGTCGGTTGAGGTTCGCTTTTGCAGTGGTCATAAGGGCTGCGGGGACACAAGCTATGAGACGAAGAAAGCAGCGACGGCTCAGTCCCGGTGCGGAATTTCTCCTCTGATGTTCAAGGTCATTGTTGCGTCCGGCTTCACCTGTGGGAGATACGCCAGGAAACCCCGATACCTATGATCGTTCCTGGCGATTGGCCGGTCTTGCACAATCCTGCTCTATCTGAGATGCGTTAGCACGGCTTTCAGCCCCTAATCGTTCGGATTACAAGCCAGGACTGGGGCCGGGCTGTCGTGAAGGGTGTTTTTGGAGCAAGATCTTACAAGACTGCAACACAGCAAATCGAGGACGATTACTTCGATGACTTCCCCATCGCAGCAGTCCGAACGAGATCGTATCTGGTACCGTTGAGGGGGTTGATCCGTTCGGGCTGCAATTGGTTGCCAAACCAGGGGGCCACGACCGAGAGGAGGCGGCTCTCCTGAACTCAGACCGCAGAAGTGGGCGCAATGGAAAGATGTGGCCAGCGGTCATGTAGCGCAGAGAATCTTGACCTCCCGTCTCGAAGATATATAGCTAGCATTGCACGTTCGCCAAAAAACTCATCAAGGCGGCGGCCGAGTCAATCCTCCTCTCCGAGATTGGGACGCTTGGCCAAATGTCCGGAATTTCCAACTTAAGGGATTGTACCAAAATAAATATTACATTATAGGATTCCTTCCGAGCTATTAACAGGTACTCGCGAGTCGACTTATGGCAATTTGCGATTCATGCGAGACTATTCTTGCATGGTCACCGATCGCTCTCTGTCGGAAGCAGACAAGTGTTGGTTGCGGGTGCTCAGCACTTTAAATGAGCGGCAGGCTCGCCTGTTTGTGGCGCAAAGGGCTCTGGAACTGGGAAGGAGTGGGATCAGTCG
>JASHRE010000470.1 GCA_030037515.1 Candidatus Sulfotelmatobacter sp. | reverse complement strand
CCCTGTACTCCTCGCATGACCAGCATCAAAGCACCCGCGAGCAACATTCCAATCAGGCCGCTGCCGAGCGTGAGTAACAATCCCTCCAAAAAAAAATGAAACAGGATATTGCGGTTTGTCGCACCCAGCGCTTTGCGCAATCCGATCTCTTGTGTGCGTTCGCTCACTGCGACCAGCATGATGTTGATGACGCCAATCGCTCCCAAAGCTAGCGTCACCATTCCCACTGCTCCCAAAAACGTATTCATAACGTCGAAAATGGTGCCCACCATTTTCGATTCTTGGATCGAATCCCACTCATCGAAGGCGTTGAGATCGCTCGAATCGAACCCATGATTGCGTCCCACGACCTTGTGAACTTCCTCCTTCGCGAGCAGGTGATCGGCGGTCACAAGAGGCTGATATTCGATGAACGAAATCGCACCCTGGTGGTTTTCCCCTTTGATGGGAAACTCTTCGGACATTACTTGGAACGGGATATAGCCGCGCATATTGAGCCACATGTTGTCGCCGCGACCGACATGCGGCATGCTGCCCACAACTTCGAAACGAATGCCATTCAGCAGAATGAACGCGCCCACTGCGGGACGACCGGGAAACAAAGTTTTCAGCAATTCATTTCCCAGCACGATGACGTGTCGTCGCTGGATTCCATCCAACCCGTTTAACCAGCGACCTTCCTTGAGGGGAAGGTAACTGATATCACCGAGTTGCGGCTCCGTTCCGAGGATTTCACCGCTGGCATTGAAGAATTCGCTGACCTCGTGAAGATCGTCGCGAGAGATAATCGGGCACGCATTGAGAACGTATCCAGCTTGCCTGATATCGAGATAGTCCTGATAGGTCAGCAGATACGAGCGGGCAGAGTTCATGTTGCCTTGAACGGCAGGTGCCCGCCCCGGAAACAGGAACATGATGTTCCTTCCCCACTCCGCCAATTCTCGCTTATTCCCTGAGCGGAAGCCCTCCCCGACTCCGACCAGGAGCAGCAAAGATCCAACTCCCCAAGCAATCCCGAACATCGTGAGGAAGGAACGTAGCTTGTGCGCCCAAAGGTTACGCAGAATCTGGAGAAAAATATCGGACACGGTCCTCATGACGGCTCACGATCTAGACAGGGCTGATTCATTCTCGCCTCCATTATTTGGAGCGCGGCAGAAACACCAGCTTGCAAGCATTTCTGTTTCTGCGAGTCGAGAAACGTGCCTTCAGAACCAAATTGAACTTAATCAGAGTTCCCTGGTCTTTTTCCTTAGATGCGGGCTTCCTCTCGCAAACAGGCCGTTTTTCAATCAGGTATGGGTGAGAGGAACCAAAAAAAGCCAACCCTATTGGCGGGTCCGGTCTGAGAACCGGCCCTGGCCGGCAGAATTCCGGATTCATCCTGAGATCGATACGGGAACGCCGTCTGGAAAGTTCCATAGAGCTCTACGCTCGGCTAACACTATTCGGACGCCAACCAAGATGACCAGGTCTTTGCTGCACATCACTACACGCACTGAGTTCCCCCTCTTCCAGCCGGATCTGAGCAGGAAGTGATGTACGCCGAGTGGAACGACATAGATTTCGTCGACCGTCTCTGCGGCGCGAAGGTCTTGGCGATCGCACCATCCACAACCGTGTGGGTGAAGTGGTGACGTTCCTGCGCGAGTGCGAATCTCTCTAATCCCCCAATCTGACGTTACAGGCGAGGGCGCAAGCTTGCGCTGTCTCAATAGACCATTCTGGCTCCCCATGCGCGTTACCTCCGGTCAACGGTGGACTGACGTAACATTGCCTCACTCAACTTCCCCTGTGGCCCGGACGATGAGCGAAATCGCGTTGGTTTCGCCAGTTACAACGACCGTTATTAGCGCCACAATCAAGCATATGCTCTTAGTCACGATTTGGCGTATACTTCCTTCCAAATAGCTAATTTTTCGATACGGTGCAAATTTATCGGCAGGGAGGTGTCCATGTCCCGCTCTCCCTTCTGTCTCTTGATCGTCTGGCTAGCTTTGGCCGTATGCATCACATTGTCGTGTGGCGGTGGTTCTCGCCAGCTTCAGTCCATCACTCTCAGCCCAGCTTCGGCAGATGCTCGGAATTATCCCCAAGGTCAGGTTGCATTCGTCGCCACCGGACACTACAACTCTTCGCCGGCGACCGTGACTCCCCTGCAAGCAAACTGGGCTGGCATATCGGAGTTCACCGTCAACGGAATGCTGACGTACGGCCCCGTTACTGACGCCATTTCTGTGGATAGCTCGGGAGTGGCCCACTGCGCGGCGGGCACATCCGGCACGTACGCTATTGTCGCGTGGGACCTGCAAGATCCCGCACTGAAGGTTGGGTGCGCGTCCATGACAGACTTTGGCGAGCCGGGATGCAACGCAGCGCAAGCGTTTGCCCAGCTCACGTGTCCCTGAGAGCAAACTATTGCTGCCGATTGGTTCAGCTTCGACGATGATGGCATCAGGTCAAGTGGTTACATGGGTACACTATTGGACAAGAAAATCGGATCTGACGCTCATCAAAGAAAAGAGCTTAGGTGTGAAATCGGCCTCAGATTTCAGGGTAACTTCGCTTAGATTTCGCTGAATTCCCGCAACTTTTTCAGCGTCTTTTGGAATCCGTCCGCGCGGGTTTTTAAGGTTGCAACTACTGCTTAAAGCTGCGCTTTTTTCGCCCCATTGCCTTGTTCGCTCTCGCGCTCGGAGCTGTAGAAGTTGCTGGCGCTATGCAGGAGCTTTTCTACGGAATTACGCAAAGCGTGACGGATGCCGTAAATGCGGGTGCATTGGGCGCAGTATCGGGTGCGATCGTCCTTGTTGCAGGAATCGCATTGCTCATGCGCTCGCGGCGGACGCCAGAGCTGGCGTTGGCGTTGGCTTACATTTCCATCCCCGTGTTCCTCCTCATCGGATTTGTAAAGCACTTTGCGGCGTGGCCGATCACTCTGGTGGGCATGATCTTTCCAGTCCTGCTCCCCTTCTTCTGCCGCCGTGGTACCTCGGGGCGGCAGAGTACGCCTCAGAACGCCAGCCCCACCCGGAAACAGAGCTAGCTGGCATGCAGGTTCTTGATCTCATCACGGCTTGTTGCGTGCTGAACTAGCCAACTGTTTTGAAGCCAATTTTGCAGGCTCATTCTCAGTCCCCAACAGGAAGAGTTTCTTCTCGTTCATGAGGCTGCGGAGAAAGTGGTTCCCAGACGCCAGCTTGGACCGAAACTCGTCCACAGCAAAAACGGTAGGGTCGATTTCCCTCCCGAGCACCCTCCGGGCAGGTTCCAAGGCAGAGACGATCCCACCAAACGGTACGTTACCAACGATCATAAGATCCACATCGCTATTCGCTCGCTCTTGCTGACGTGCGACGGAACCGTAAACAACGCCATTCGAATCTCCGGGCCCCAAAGACACTAGCGACGAGCGGATGTCATCATGAATGCCAACAGTTTTGGTGATCAGGCTTTTGATTTCGGAAAAGATCGGACTCTGCGAACTTGCCTGATACAGCACTTGATTGCCCTGAGTTGTGCGTAGAATGGGCCTATATCGGTGAGGTGTTGCACTTCGCTCTGAAGAGCACCGTGGCCAGCGCCGACGGCCCTCACAAGTTGGCGCGGGTAGAATGACTGGTCTGTATGACCAATAAGGGTACGAAAGGGAAGTTAAGAAACACACGCGATTCACGAAGGTAAAAGCATGTCGGAGTGGCACATCTTCAGACTTGCGGGCTTAACCGAGGGGGTGACTTATGGCCGATTGGTCGTTCTGACCCGGAAAGTCAAACTGATACGCTAAAGGCAGGCGCTGGTTCCAGATGAATGTTGCAACCGCTCCCTCTGGGAGAGTGTAATCGAACGACTGGCCGTTGAAACTTACGGTGAATCTGCCGGCAGTTCTGGCGGAATTCAGCGCCAGCAGTACGATCGACCCATCGGGATTCTGAAAGGCGACATCCTCGATGCTGCCAGCACCGAAAGTGTTGGATTCGATTCGATGCGCGCCCGGCACGACAAACTTTCCCAGATGACCCAGGATGTAATACTCCACGTTGAACGTGATTTGCGCGGGCGAAGCCACGTCATTAATCGTGACCACTCCTCGGCAGTTGGGACAGGTGCCGTTTTTAGGACCTGAGTTCTGATCGAGCGCCAGATTCCAAAGGGAAACACTCCGGGCCCAGTTGCGTGTGGCTCCAATCAGCAAGTGTTGAGCGTTCCATATCAGGTCACTGGCAAACTTCGTCGAAGTGATTCCGGAACACTCCGTGAACCAGATATCCTTCGCAGAACCGGCCGCCCTCACTTCGCTTTGCGCGCTAGGGTTTCCGGCGTAACAGTGAAATGAACTGCCGGCGAGATATTGCGCAGCGGAGCTCCCCAGGACCGTTTCTGGATATTCTGTGTTATTCCAGTTGTGTTCATAGGCGAATATCTTGACGTTGGATAGTCCGGCGCGCCTGAGTGCGGGTCCGAGATCATTCGCAATGAAGCGCGATTCATCGCTAGCACCCAAGTATTCCGAAGGATATCCGCGAGTCGAGTACAGGGGCTCATTCTGAACGGACAGCGCGTAGATGGGGATTCCTTCCCGCTGGTAAGCATTCACAAAATCGACGAAATACCCAGCCAGCGAACGGAAGTACGCTGGGTTGATGTCCCCGCCATTCATCGTTCCGTTAGTCTTCATCCATGCCGGAGGACTCCAGGGTAATGCGACGACTTTCAAACTGGAGTTAATGGATAAAGCCTGCTTAATCAGAGGAATGATGTACTCGGAATCGTGTGATATAGAAAAGTGGGTTAGATTGAGATCTGTCTTACCG
>JASHRE010000469.1 GCA_030037515.1 Candidatus Sulfotelmatobacter sp. | reverse complement strand
GGTTCGACGTCGGCTATCTCGCCGAAACTTACAAGCAGTGGCTCGGCGCGGGGGAACCCGGTCCTGCAAGAAATATCGACGGATACGCTTGGGTCGAGAAAGCGATCGGCCTGCGAGGCTCCGATCCGGAGATGGAGTTTGCTGCCGCCCTCATCACGCTCAGCGGCCCAGTGCGCAATCACAGCGAGCATGTGCAGAAAGCCTTGGAAGGTGGCAATAGGGATGCTCTTCTTGCACAAAATCTCTCGTCCATGTTCAGAAACCAGACCGTGTCTGCACTGCTGACGAATGGCGCAAAGGAATAGTTTGAAAACGATGCTGTCTTTTCAACCCTGGCAGGGGGCCGGTGGTGGCCCCCCTGTTTTTCTTGCTGAACCGACGCGCAGCCTCCGCCCCGCCCTATAATCTTTGATTCCCCGCGCGGTGCACGTTGTGCCGGATTGCCAATCGCCCAGCCGAGGGATCTGCCTCGCTGAACCACGGTTCAGTGATGCGTTGGGAGACACCCATGTTCCGTTCTGATCTTTTGCAACAGAAACGACTCCTAATCACCGGTGGAGGCACCGGCCTGGGCAAAGGCATTGCCGAACGCTTCCTCGAACTCGGGGCGACGGTCTACATCTGCGGCCGGCGCGAAGAAGTTCTGAAACAAACCACCGCGGAACTCGCTCCCAAAGGGCCCATCCATGCGCTTGCCTGCGACGTGCGCAATCTCGACGCTGTCGAAACCATCATGGAACAGATCTGGAGCAACGGACCGCTCGACATCCTCATCAACAACGCAGCCGGAAATTTCATCGCCCGCACCGAAGAACTCTCCCCTCGCGCGTTCGAATCCGTCATCGGCATCGTGCTCATGGGCACTCTGCACTGCACCATGGCGTGCGGCCGCCGGTGGCTGAAGTCCGGCCATGGCGGGACCGTGCTCAGCATTTCGGCGACGTACGCTCCCGTCGGCTCCGCCTACGTCGTTCCCTCCGCAATCTCCAAAGCCGGAGTCGAAGCCCTGACCCGCAGCCTCGCCGTCGAGTGGGGTGGTCGCGGCATTCGCATGAACGCCATCGCTCCCGGGCCTATTCCCACACCAGGCGCGTTCTCGCGCGTGGTGCCGCTTCCCCAACTCGAAGCAGCCGCCCTCGACCGCAATCCGCTGCACCGCTTCGGAACGATCGAGGAATTAGCGGATCTGGCCGCGTTCTTGGTCAGCGATGGCTCTGGCTACATCAACGGCGA
Source organism: Candidatus Sulfotelmatobacter sp. (assembly GCA_030037515.1). GTDB lineage: Bacteria > Acidobacteriota > Terriglobia > Terriglobales > Acidobacteriaceae > Sulfotelmatobacter. The sequence continues at coordinate 1,377 of JASHRE010000469.1, read as the reverse complement.
GGTCATCCGCATGGATGGCGGCGAATTCCTGCAGGGCGCGGGGGAATTCAGCAACCTGGGACGAATTCTCAAAGAAGAAGACTGGCAGGCTCTGAAACCGCGCAAACCATCAAGCTAGAGGGTTGATCGCAACGGGCGTGCAGATTCGAAAGTGTCATCCTAGCGGAGGCCTGCATTTTTTTGCAGACCGAGGGCCTATGCATTTGCCCGCCAGCTGCATTGATGCTTGACCACAAAGCGACTCAGGGATGACAACTCTCGAGGGCCGCCTCGGATGGCTACCGTTTACCGGTTCTCTTTGCGCGGCAGCACGAGCCATTTCAACAGCAGGTTCACGATGCTGAGCAAGACCGCTCCGACAAACGCGGCTCCAAATCCGCGGACGTGAAATCCAGGAACAAGAGCCGACGCCAGTTCCAGCATCAGCGCGTTGATCACAAACCAGAACAGTCCCAGCGTGATCAACGTCAGCGGGAAGGTTACGATTTTCAGCACCAGGCCAATCGTGGCGTTAATGAAACCAATCGCCAGCGCCGCGATGAGCGCCGCGACCGGCCCGCGCACCGAAAACCCGGGCACGATCTGCGCCACTATCCAAACCGCAATCGCGCTCAACACCCAAGTCAGTAGCAGACGCATGCGGTCCTCCTCGGTTACAACAGTATAGGCAAACCCGCCGGAGGATGCTGGTGTCTAAACAATCGGTGCTGGTTAATTTCATTCAGGCCCTGGCGGCGGTCATTTTAGGCAACGTCGCATATTTCCTTCTTGCGCCCACATTCCCGCCCATCGCCCGTCATCATCCCTTCCGAGTTGACCTGGGGATGCTCGTGGATTTCTGGTTCTGTCTGGTCGCCTACGGACTGATCCGAACGGCAAGAAAGTGGAAGTGAGCTCTGCCCGGGAGGGTGTAGGGCGGACACCCCGATCCGCCCCGCTCGCGAAGCCAGCGTCAATTGTCGGTACTGGGTCAGTTTGAATATCCACAGCCTCGCTTTAGCATCCTTGCCTGTGGCATGATGGATTCGTGATCGGCAAAGGCAAACGTCCGCGCGATCCAAACCAGCTTGCAAAGTGGATCGTGGATCAGTCTACTAGCGATACGCCACTAGATCAGGCCACGTCTCAGCCTAGCGCACCTCCCAATCTTTCCGAGTACATGGCATCTATAGGCCGCAAGGGTGGGCAGATTGGCGGGAAGCGTCGCCTGAAAACCCTGAGCAGTTCGGAACGCACGCGCATAGCGAGGAAAGCAGCTAAAACACGTTGGCGAAAAACTAAACGGGGTGGTTAATTTTCCATGTGGCGTGCTTCTCAAACGCCGCTTTATTCTTCTCTACGATTCCCGTCCATTCAGAGTGCAACAATCGCGGTCGT
>JASHRE010000468.1 GCA_030037515.1 Candidatus Sulfotelmatobacter sp. | reverse complement strand
CATGGCGGAGTTCAAAGTCAAGCACATGATGATCGCGAATGTGAAAGGGCAATTCTCTAAAGTTTCAGGAGCTTTGTTCCTGGACGAATCTGATCTCGCGAACTCTCGCGTCGAAGCCTCGATCGAGGCGGCCTCGATTCACACCCGCGATGAACAGCGCGACGCGCACCTGAAGAGCGCTGATTTCTTTGATGTGGAGAAGTTCCCGACCCTGCACTTCAAATCCAAGGGCATCAGCATCGTCAGGGATGGTGAGCTGGCGGTCGAAGGCGATCTGACCATCCATGGCGTAACACACAAGGTCCGCTTTGCGGTTGAAGGGCCAACGCCACCCGCGAAGGATCCCTGGGGCAACACGCGAGTTGCGGTCTCGGCGACCACAAAGATCAATCGAAAAGACTTTGGCTTGAACTGGAACGCTGCCCTCGAGACCGGCGGCATTCTGGTTGGTGACGACGTGGCCATCACTCTTGATGTCGAGTTCGTGAAGGCCTAGCTGCCAGGACAGATGACTCGCCTGCAGCAGAATTGTCCCGGATCGAAATCAGTAGGCGCGGCGGTGCCGAGACGAGACAAGCCGGGTGTGAGTCGAGGGGCCAAGGTGTGGCCTCAGTCCGGCGAGATCGGCATTAGCACTTACCTCCAAGCCGAAGTTCGAGCTAAGTCAGGAGCGTCGGTGCCGATCATGTCGCGGACTCCCATGATGCCGGTTGGGCTCGATCGGTCAAAGCAGCAGTTGGAGAGAGAGGAATTCAAGTCTAGCTGGATTCGGTTGGTGATCTTTCGAACGGAAGCGTTCCCCCTGCTGGGCCAATCTGGTCGGTGGATCGTCTTTGGCGTTCGCTCAAATATGCGCGATTCACTTCCTTTTGAGGCCATTCCGGCGATGATCGAGAAGAACATCACTCTAAGTGGTTTCGAGATGACTGAGGCGCGGCTTCGATGGGGCAAGAACCGTCAGTGGTAAGACAATGTCGTCCAAGGTTCGGCACTTCAACTCACGCGCACCGAACCATGCAGAACGCAACTCCGACTGGCAAGGAGCCGGTTAATTAACTCTCCTCCATCAGCGCGGCGGCTCGCTTGCCGGCTTTCTTGAGCGCCATTTCAAGGCCACGAAGCTCCTCCGCGCTTAGTTGGGAGAACACTCTCTTGATCTGCCCGGAATGCTTTCGAAAAGCGGAAACAATCAGGTCCTTGCCGCGTGGGGTGAGGGCAACGATCCGAACGCGCCGGTCTTCGGCGCTCTCGACCCGGCTGACCAGACCCTTGGCGACTAGGCGATCGACCGCGATACTGATCGAACCTGGGGTCAGATCTACCATTGGGCCTATCGTATTGACCGGCAAAGGTCCTTTGTGCAGCAGGAGTTCCAGAACGCCGAAATCCGAGAGGCCGAGCCCGGTCTCTTCAACACCAGCGGCTGCATACCTTGTCAGCGCGCGCATCGCCTTCATCATTACCAGCCAGACGTGGTCCGTCCCTCGATTGCCCCGGGTCATAAAAACTTGAAACTCCGAGAAGTATACATCATCAATTATATTGATTTCAATATATATGACGCCAATGCAATGGCGCCTATCGAAAGGGGAATTAGGTTATGAAAACCGCTTCCTTGATCGCCCGATATCTAGCGGGCGTGATCTTTCTTGTTATGGGGCTGAACGGCTTCCTGCACTTCATTCCCTTTCCCCCGCCGCCGGGAATTGCTGGACAGTTCATGGGGGCTCTTTATGTCTCGCATTACCTGTGGGTGATCTTCGCGTTTCAGGTCATCGCAGGCGTACTTCTGCTGGTCAACCGCTACGTGCCGCTGGCGGTGGCGGTGTTGGCGCCGGTGATTGTCAACATCCTTACTTTCCACGCCTTGATGGCCCCGAGCGGCCTTCCGCTGGCCCTCTTCGTGGCTGTGCTGTGGGCCGCGATCTTCATCGACGTGCGACCCGCCTTTTCCGGGTTGTTTCAGTCGCGCTTCGCGCCGCGGTCCTGACCCCGGGAGAAAGGAACAAAAACATGGCGCAAAAGCCCACGGTTGTTGTCACAGGATCCACAGGTAAACCAGGCGGCGCCGTCGCGCGGGGCCTCCTTGAGCGGGGCCACAAGGTCCGCGCCGTCACCCGCAATCCAAACTCAAGGCAGGCGAAATTGCTCGCGAACGCGGGGGCGACGCTCGCTGCGGCGTCGCCCGAAGACAACCACGGCGATTATGAAAGCGCTCGAAGGAGCGACCTCTCTGTTCGCGATGACGGTGCCGGCTGGCGTGCATCTCGTCTTCACTTCCGTTGGCTCCGCCAACCGACAGACTGGCATCCCGCACTTCGACAGCAAGTACGAGTCGAAAAGCACATCGCTAAAGTCGGCGTTCGCGCGACGATTCTGGCGCCCGTTTCGTTCATGGAGAGCCTCTATTTCGTGAAAGAGCAGCTCGCTAAAGGGATCTACGCCGCGGCGCTACCGCCAACAGGGGCGCTCGGGCAAGTTGCCGTCGCGAAGATCGAGGCGGTCGCCGGTCGCTTCATCGGCAAGCGCATCGACCTCGCGAGCAACGAACTCACGGGGAGTGACACCCTCGCCATTCTCTCGCGCGTCACCGGTCGCTCGTTCACCTATTTCTAGGCCCCCGCTGGAGGTCATCCGACAACGCATGGGCGAGGATGCCGTCAGAATGTACGAATGGTTCGATCGCGTCGGTTTTGCGGTGGATCGCGTCGCGCTCCTCCGTGAGTTCCCCGACGTCGCCTTCCACGTGCAGTTCGCTTCATACGGCAGCATCGACGTCCTCGAGGTTGCTCGACGTGCCCCGCCCTGTTCCAGGAGTCGGTGAGGTTCTGGTCGAGAGCAGGGCAGCCGGCATTAATCCAAGCGAGGCGGTAATCGGAGTGGCGCGCTGCACCACTTATTTCCGACGACGTTTCCGTCCGGTCAGGGCAGCGACCTCGCGGGGTGCTGGCCGAACTCGGTCCCGGCGTCAGCGGTTTCGCTGTCGGCGAGGTGATCGGGTTCTCCATGCGGCGGTCCAGCCACGCCGGGTACGTGACCGTGCCGGCGCATCAGTTGACGCCGCCGCCCGCAAGTCGCGCAGCGAGGAGAAGAGGCGTACGGTGCGGGCGGCGGTCCTGCTGGACTCCTTCGCCGGTCTGAGCGATCAAGCCATTGCGCGGGCCCAGCGGGTGAATCGTAACACGGTGATGCTCGGCATCCAGAAATGCCTTCACTTTGGCGTGCAGGCGGCCTTAGGAGAATTACCGCTTTCCGGGCAAGCCGCTTCGAGTTTCGTGATGCGGGCTGGGGTTCAGAACTGTGCCGGTCAGAAGCTCAAGGAATCGGGCTATGCCGAGAGATTCCCTAGCCGGGGATGGTCACGGTGTTTTACGACGAGAAACCCGGCATTTTAGGCGCTGGCGCAGAAAACGCCCGACCGGCCGCCCCTGCCCGGGCAGCACGCCAGCCCGACCCGGGACTACGAACATTAACGACCGGGAACCATTTCGTTGGTACGGTTTTACCACGCCACAGCCTCGACATATCCGTAAGCTGCAGATAGCAAAGCCTTACCAGAGTAATTCCGCACCAAAACCCGATTTCGGAGTCCTGCAATAAGTCGGGTTTCGATTCGCCGTCCGTTCGTATTCGAATGGCGAACACTAGACGATTGTGGGGCTGAAAGTCGTCACCTCGAACCTCGTACTTTTCCAAATGGGTTCGCATTTGAGTCCATGCCCAACCAGGAGTCACTGAGATCGAAATTCTCTCGAGGAGAAGGGACTACACTGAACTGCCGGCGGCCCGACAGCCCAATGATTAAACTGGATTGGAACAATTCTCCTCGTGCTCGCGTACAAAGAGTTGGGAATCATGCACCTACAAATCGAAAATCTCTCCAAGCGCTACCCCAACGGAACCCAGGCGCT
>JASHRE010000467.1 GCA_030037515.1 Candidatus Sulfotelmatobacter sp. | reverse complement strand
ACCTCGTCAGGGCTGGCGTGAATGAATTTGGCAAACGCGGCTCGGGCTGCCTCATAGCGCTCGACCCAGGTTTCCCATGGCGAACCTTGCTCATGCCAACTCGCGATATAGTCGTCGAATCCCGCTTCGACGACGTCCGAGAGTGCGCCCTGCGAACAGGTATTGAGGTAGATCTTGGACTGGAAAATTTTGAAGCGGGAGCGAAGTTTGCGAACTTGCTGATCCGTCAGCATGAGCGTGTGATTTCTGCCAAAACATTGCCGAACTTACGGACTTCATCGTGCGTATTGTAGTGCACCAGCGAGGCACGCACGGCGCCGCTGGATGGGAGGCCTAACCGTTTCATCAGGCGAGGCGCATACATGTGTCCGTCGCGCGCGCCGATACCTCTGCGGGCCAGTTCTTCGACGACTCTAGCGGGCGGGATCTTCGGAAGGTTGAAGCACAAGGTCGGCACGCGCTGCGCGATCCGATTTATATCGGTGATGCCGTACACCCTCGCCCCGCAATCATTCAGCACATCCAGCATTTCAACAGAGAGTTCCTGCTCGTACGCTCGGATCGCAGCCCGCGCTGTTTGTAGAGCAGCCCGCCGTGAGAGCGGTTGTGCTTCCGCGCTGAGACCGCATCCCAATTCTTCCAGGTAGCGCACGGCGGCATCCATGCCCGCGACGTTCTCGTAGATAAATGTGCCAGCTTCGATCTTTCCCGGCGGCTCGTCAGCAACGAAGTCCTCGCGGAACGTCGGGAGACCCCGCAGCAAATCCAGGCGCCCCCAAAGAAAGCCCATGTGGGGAGCGAATATCTTGTAGCCGGAACACACAAGATAATCGCAATCAAGAGCCTGCACGTCGATCAGTCCATGCGGACCGTAGTGCACAGCGTCGATAAAAATTTCGCCTCCGGCTTGGTGGGTGACTGTTGCCGCTGCCGCCACGTCGACAATTGAGCCGATGGCGTTCGAACCGAGCGTACAGGCCACGAGGCGTGTCTTGGAAGAGAGCAGCGGAGCAAGATCTTCGACTTCCAGGAGGCCATTTTCCCGCACCTTCCACCACAAGAACTTCGCGCCGTTGCGCTCCAACCCAAGCCAGGTGGCAACGTTGGCTTCGTGGTCCATGTCGGTGACCACGATTTCATTTCGCAAACTAAGGGTTTGCCCGATGGCCAGGCTCACCAGGCGAATGAAGGACGTGGCGTTCATGCCAAAAGCGATTTCGTTGGGGTCGCGGGCGTTCACCAGATCGGCCACGCTCCGCCTGGCCCGCGCAATGCTCGCGTCCACTTCGCGGCTCTGTGCATAGCGCCCGCCACGCTGCACGTTGCACTCGATGAGATGATGATTCACGGCGTCGAGAACTATCTGTGGGACCTGCGCGCCAGCCGCATTATCAAAGAAAATGAACTCCGGAACCCGATTCAGGGCCGGAAATGCGGCGCGAACCGTGTCAATCGGAAAGCTCGCCGTGGTCGACGTCGTGCTTCGGGGATGGAAAGTGCCTTTGCCCTGCAAGACCTGCTCCGAAGGAATTTGCCGGCGGCATCCTCGGCCGCCGTTGGGCTAGAATATCTGTTTTCGTTTTCCAGGTAAAAGCCGCCGTAGCCTGCGGCCGAAGCGCGCGGCACCTCAGCTTCGAGAAAGTGTAGATGCCAGTCTCTTTAGCCAGTTCCAAGGCCATCTTCGACGCTCTGAAGAAGTGTGACATCGGAGTGGTCTCGGCCTTGCCGGAGACATGGCTGGTGCATCTGATTCGCATGGCGGACGATGATCCGGAAATGATTCTGGTCCGCCTGGCAAAAGAAGAGGAAGGGGTGGGCATCTCTGCGGGCGCACACTTTGCCGGCGTCAAGTCAGCAATGCTGATGCAGAATCACGGCTTTCTGGCGTCGATTAATGGCATCGTCTCATTCGCGCATCTGTACAAAATTCCCCTGTTGATGCTCATCAGCTACCGCGGCAGTTTTGGCGAGCGTGACCCGTGGCAAACGCAGGGCGGAAACGTGACCGAGGCGTTGTTGCGGGCGATGGGGATTCCTTACTCGCTTCTGGACACAATCGAAAGCGTTGAGAAGCGCATCCGCCAGGCGCAAACGCTTGCCGAAAGCAGCTTGCAACCCGTCGCCCTTCTGCTCACGCGCGACATGATGTGGGAGGAGTGATGCTACGGCTGGATTGTTTGCGCGCAATTTATCCGCAGCTGGAAAACTGCCTCGTGGTCACGATCATGGGGGCGACCGCGGCCGAGTTGCATTCGCTGGGTCACCGTCCGAATTTTTTTTACTTGCAACATGCCATGGGGCTCGCCTCTTCCACCGGATTGGGTTTGGCTTTGTCTCTGCCTGATCAAAAAATCGTTGTCTTTGATGGCGACGGTTCGCTTCTGATGAATCTGGGGAGTCTGAGCACGATGGCGCGATATCGGCCGGGCAACCTCGTCCATGTGGTGTTCGACAACGAGAGCTTGTTGTCCGTCGGAGGCTTTCCCACGGCTACGAGCACGGGCACAGATTTGGAAGGAATCGCTCGCGCTGCCGGGATTCCGCGAGCGCTCACCGTGCGCGCCGTTGAAGATTTCAGGACCGCCGTGAAAGATGCACTGAACGGAACGCAACTCACCAGCCTCATCGCCAAAGTCGAACCGAGGGGCCCATCCGGCTATGTCACCGATCTCTCGTTAGTGGAGAATCGCTTCCAGTTCCGACGATATATCCAGTCGCTAAAACGACAGTGAGCGAGCGCGGAAAGCAGTCATTAGCCATAGCAATGGTTTGGGAGGAGCGCAAATGTCACAGGTTTTGGCTCAACTGCTCGAAGAACTCGCCACTGGTCGGCTGCGTATCGTGGATCTGACCCAGCCTTTGAGTCCGCAGACGCCGCTACTGCCGCTGCCGCCGCAGTTCAACAACACG
>JASHRE010000466.1 GCA_030037515.1 Candidatus Sulfotelmatobacter sp. | reverse complement strand
CCAGCTTCTCTCACGATCTGAAAAGCTACGTCTATTCCTACAACCGAATCACGTCCGACCTTTACATTGTGGAAGGACTGAAGTGATCGGAATTGCAAGTGGACTTGACTCACCCTCGCACCTTAGCCCGCAACCGAGCGGCCGGTCACTTTTCCCGTCCCCGCCGCTCCGTGATGAACCTTCGCCGTTAAACTTTCGTCACTATGGGCATCTTCGCATACCCGCTAAAATCGTGAATATCCTCAGAATTATGAGCAGTTTGCCTCCCCAGCAACGGAGGCCACTGCCGCCAAGTTCGGGCCATTGCTATGCGCGTCAAGTTCTGGGGCGTTCGCGGTTCTACGCCCACGCCACAACTCGAGAACATGCGTTACGGCGGAAACACTTCATGCGTGGAAGTGCGCATCGCCGATCGCATTTTCATTTTCGACTGCGGCACCGGATTTCGCGTGCTTGGTGACGCGCTTGAGCGCGAGTTCGCTGAAGGCGCATTTTCCGCTCACGTTTTCGTTTCGCATTTTCACTGGGACCATATCCAGGGCATGCCGTTCTTCCGCCCGCTTTACGACAATCCCAACAGCCGTTTCGACTTCCACTCTTCCGGGCGCACGCGCCGGCTCGAACAAGTGATGGCTGAGCAGATGGCCTCACCGTATTTTCCCGTCAACCTCGATCATATGAAGGCGCGACGGCGTTTCTACGACATCGAAAACGGCATGCTCGACATGGAAGACGGCATCCGGATCAAGACTGCGTACTTGAATCATCCCCAGGGGTGTCTCGGTTTCCGCGTAGAAACGAAAGATGGCGTGCTCGTTTACGCCACCGACAACGAACCCGGCGACGCCGAGTTCGACAAAGCTGTCCGCAAACTGGCCGAGGGCGCCGATCTTCTCATCTACGATGCGCAATATCTGCCCGAAGAATATGCCGCTCGCCGTCGGGGCTGGGGACACAGCCACTGGCGCGAAGCCGTCAATCTTGTCATGGAAAGCGGTTCAAAGGAACTGATCCTCTACCATCACGATCCGCAGCACACCGACGAGGTCGTCGACCAAGTCGTGCGGGACGCCCGCAACTATTACCCTCGCGTCCGCGCCGCCGCCGAAGGCATGGAGATCTTTCTCGGCACCAAAGCACGAGCATCGGGCGCTCATCGCTAGCGCCGCCGCGGAGGAGTCGACCTCTCAGAGCTCTTAAGTCCCATCTTTAAAAGCCTCGCTTTTAGTGTGGATTTCTCGCGAGAAGAATTCTGCGACGAGATTTCCGGAAGTGGGACCGTTGTCCTTTGCAGGCGTACCCCTCCACCTTCGATCCCTTAGAATCAAAGATCAATCGGTAAATCCCGAAATAATCCATGGGGCACAATCACTTAGAGACATGCCCTTGAGCCGCAAGGACTTAATGGCCAGGCGTCCGGGGCTCGAGTTCGAAAACGGAAAGAATCAGTCTCCGTTCCGCAATCGCGGCCCTGCCCATGAGACCGGCACCAGCCGTGGACGCCAGGACGAGCGTCACAATCAGGCTGTGGAAAAATTCCAGCCAGAGCAGTTTATTGCATTCTGTGCAGGGCAAAGAATGCATCGGCAGGCCGCTCAGGATTCCCCTTCGATTGCCTCGCGTCGTTCGGCCGCTCAAGGCAGGTTCTCACCCGCGGCTTCGCCGCTCCGGCTCGAGAGGTCGCCGAAAAGCTCCCCTGCGCGGAACTACTTTCGACGGCGTGGCGGCACGACTAAACTCGTGCCCTTCCCGATCCTGCCCGGATGCGTCATCGCCCGGCCGCACATGAGCGCGGTATAGTGTCGAATGCCGGAAAATCTGCGCGATCCCGCACCGAGCGCATCTCTGCCGCGCACACTAGGGCTGATCGATGCTCTCGCGATCGTCATCGGAGTCACCATCGGCGGCGGCATTTTCCTGGTTCCCAATCTCGTCGCGCAACAGCTGAAATCAGTTCCCTGGATTATCGGGGTTTGGGTCTTCGCCGGAATCGTTTCATTTTTCGGCGCCTTGGCTTGCGCCGAACTCGGCTGCGCCATTCCCGCAACCGGCGGCCAATACGTTTATCTTCGCGAAGAATACGGACCTCTCATCGGATTTCTCTGCGGCTGGTCGATGTTCACCGTGTCGCGCACCGCGCAGGTTGCCTGGCTCGCTGTGACTCTGGCGATGTATTCTGCGTACTTCGTTTCCCTTTCTCCACTCGTATCGAAGCTGCTCGGCCTAGGCGCCATCACCATTTTTGCGGGCATCAATTATCGCGGGGTGAAGGCGGGAGCAGCGGTGCAAATAATTTTCGCGTTCGCCAAAGTCGCTGGGTTGCTGGTCATCATTGCCGCCGCGTTTGTTTGGGGTCACGGGGCCGCGTCATCCGGTGTCGCGTCGTCGGGATTTTCGATCGGCGGCTTCGGCGTTGCGCTAATCGCGTGTGTCCTCGCTTACGACGGCTGGGTACAACTGACCTTCGTAGCTGGCGAGATTCGCAATCCTGAGCGGAACATTCTTCTCTCCTTAGCGCTGGGCTCGCTGACCTGCATCGCCATTTACGTGCTGGCGAACATCGCCTATATGCGCGTGCTTTCGGTTGCTGAAATCGCGGCGAGCGATCGAGTTGCAGCCAGCGCGGTCGAGCGCATCCTGGGTCCTCGCGGCGCGGGCCTGGTTTCCCTCACGATTCTGATCTCCATCATCGGAACGCTGAACGGCTGTTTTCTGACCAGCCCGCGCGTTTACTATGCGCAGGCACGGGACGGCCTGTTCTTTCGCAAGTTCGCAGAAATTCATCCCCGCAATCAGACTCCCGGCTTTGCCATCGTTGCGCAGTGCGCTTGGGCGGCTGTGCTGCTCGTCACAGGATCGTATGAAACGCTGGTCGACTACGCGATGTTTGCTCTGTGGCTCTCTTATGCCTTGATGGTCGCGGGTGTGATCGTACTCCGGCGCAAGCGCCCTGATCTGCCGCGGCCATATCGCATGTGGGGATATCCCGTCACGCCCATCCTGTTTCTCGCGATCACGGCCTGGTTTCTGATCAATATGCTGATCAAGCGGCCCATTCCGTCTCTGGCCGGCTTAGCCCTGATCGCCACCGGGATCCCTGTGTATTTGTTGTGGGCGCGACCTGGACGGCATGCACAGCCCAACGCCGAAACATACACCGACACGCACCAGTCCCGCGACGGCCGTTTGTCCCCATTCGACAGCACCTCAGGAGACGACTGACCGCTTATCAGCGCCTCGACCGGATGGGAACATGAAACATTGAAACCGGGGTTCGATCCGCTTCCTCCCCAGACTGTTCGCGGATGATAAACTGTAGATTCCTATGGCCATTCTTCCGCGCAGAAAGACTTTGACCGCCGTGGTCGGGGGTGTTCGCGTCGGCTCGGATGCACCGGTTGCGGTGCAATCGATGACCAACACCGACACGGCCGATGTCCCCTCCACCGTACAGCAGTGCGCCGCTCTGGCTCGCGCCGGGTCGGAACTGGTTCGCGTCACGGTTAACACCGACGATGCCGCCGCGGCCGTTCCCCATATTGTCGAGCAACTCGACAAGCAGGGGATTCAGGTTCCAATCATCGGCGATTTCCACTACAACGGACACATTCTCCTCACCAAGTATCCCGAATGCGCGCGCGATCTCGCCAAGTACCGCATCAATCCTGGTAACGCGAGCATTGGCCGTAAAGACGACTCCAATTTCCGCACCATGATCGAAGTCGCCGTGAAATACGAAAAGCCGGTGCGCATCGGCGTGAATTGGGGATCGCTCGATCAGGCGCTGCTCACGCGGATGATGGACGACAACTCTCGCCTCGCCGAGCCCAAGGACGCTCGCCAAGTCACCATGGAAGCCATGGTCGTCAGCGCACTGAATTCCGCAAAATTGGCCGAGAAATACGGCCTGCGTCCCGATCAGATTATTTTGAGCGCGAAAGTCAGCGGCGTGCAGGATTTGATCGACGTCTATCGCAGTCTCGCCGCGCGTTGCGAATATCCGCTGCATTTGGGGCTCACCGAAGCCGGTATGGGAGCCAAAGGCATCGTCGCCTCCAGTGCGGCCTTGGGCGTGCTGCTGCAGGAAGGCATCGGCGACACGATTCGCGTATCGCTCACACCCGCTCCCGGCGGCGACCGCAGCGAAGAAGTACGCGTGGCGCAGCAGATTCTGCAATCTATGGGCATTCGCAGCTTCACGCCGCAGGTCACGGCCTGCCCCGGTTGTGGACGCACCACCAGCAGCTTCTTCCAGGAAATGGCCGAGCAGATTCAGTCCTACCTTGGCGAGCAGATGCCCTGCTGGAAGGGCCGCTACGTCGGGGTCGAAGAAATGAAGCTCGCGGTCATGGGATGCGTGGTCAACGGTCCCGGCGAATCGAAACACGCCAACATCGGCATCTCTCTGCCGGGTACTTTCGAAGAGCCGAAAGCTCCCGTTTATGTGGATGGGCGCCTCTTTACCACACTCAAAGGCGATCACATCGTGTCGGAGTTCATTCAGATCCTCGACGAATACGTCGACACGCACTACGCCGCGAAAGCTTCGCTCAAAGAGGAAGTCCCCGCCAAAGTCTACTAGCTATAGCTGGGCCCGAGTGTGGTGTTGAGCGGAGAATGAGTTCGCGAAACGAACTCAGCCGGACTCGGAACATTCCTCGTATTGCTGATGACAGGGATTACTCGCTGGGCTCGGAAATGACAGCGCATTAAAATTAAGAACAGATTGGATCATTGGTAAACCATCTCCGCGCATGGCGAGAGGTTCGCGCGCGCGAGCACGCCGCGCCACATAAGCATCTACTGTCCCGTTAGCAAGAACGTGGGATTTTGCAGCGGCGGTTCGCCGGTTGATGCCAATGGAGCTCCCACGCTGTAGGGCACGGCGAGGTCGGTCTTTAGAATATCTGGGGTATTGTTCCCGTAGGTAATCGAACTGGTGCTGGTATCGATGTCAGCAACCACACCCGCATCGCACAAGCTCACGTAGACGTGAGTGCTGTCGGCCGCAGGCGCGGCCGACATACGAAAA
>JASHRE010000046.1 GCA_030037515.1 Candidatus Sulfotelmatobacter sp. | reverse complement strand
GTCCGGCAATTTGCCGAAGAAAAGCTGCGTCCGTTGGTCAAAGAGATGGACGAAAAGGGCGTGTTCAACAAGGATCTCATCCACGAGTTTTTCCAGCTCGGGCTGATGGGGATCGAAATTCCCGAGCCGTACGGCGGGGCCGGCGGCAAATTTTTTGACGCAATTCTTGCGGTCGAAGAGCTTTCCCGCGTCGACGCGTCCGCCGGCGTGATCGTCGATGTGCAGAACACACTGGTCAACAATGCTCTCATCCGGTGGGGAAACGAAGAGCAGAAAAAGCGATACCTTCCGCGCACGGCGACAGCAACCGTCGGTGCTTATGCGCTCAGCGAAGCCGGATCGGGTTCGGATGCGTTCGCGCTGCAGACGCGCGCCGAACTGAAAGGTTCCGAATACGTTCTGAACGGCCGCAAACTCTGGATCACCAACGGCAAGGAAGCGGGACTTTTCGTGCTGTTTGCGACGTTCGATCCCGGCGCCGGATACAAGGGAATCACCGCATTTCTCGTGGAAAAAGATTTCTCCGGATTCAGCGTGGGCAAGAAGGAAGACAAACTCGGCATTCGCGCTTCTTCCACATGTGAGCTGATTCTCGAAGATTGCCGCGTGCCAAAAGAAAACATCCTGGGAGAGCCCGGCAAAGGTTACAAGATCGCGATCGAAACCCTCAACGAGGGGAGGATCGGCATCGGCGCGCAAATGATCGGCCTGGCGCGCGGTGCGTGGGAATTCGCCTGCAAATATGCGGTGGAGCGGAAGCAGTTCGGCAAGCCCATCGCCGATTTCCAGGGGATTCAATTCCACATCGCGCAGATGGCGACCGAGATCGAAGCCGCGCGCCTGATGGTCTACAACGCCGCGCGCATGAAAGATGCCCGCCTGAATTTCGTCAGAGAAGCCGCCATGACCAAGCTGTTCGCCTCGCAGGTTGCCGAGCGGGTGACGTCGCTGGCGATTGAAATCTACGGCGGCTATGGATTCACCAGGGACTATCCCGTCGAGAAATACTGGCGCGACGCCAAGATCGGCAAAATCTACGAAGGGACTTCGAACATGCAGCTGGCGACCATCGCCAAACTGGTCCTCGGAAAATGATCTGCCAATCCTAACTACGGATTGAAGTGCAGCTCAATTACTTCCCGCGATTCGGCCGGAGCGGGAGCGAACTTCCATTGCACGACCGCCTCTTTCGCAGCTTCAATCAGGATGGGGCTGCCCCCCAGCGGCTCGACAGCTCTCACCTTGCCGTCAGGCCCGACGACAGCGATGACCTTGACCGTGCCGGCAAGGTTTGCTTGCCGCGCCAGCGCGGGATAAGCCGGCATGGTTTTGTGAATGAGCTTGCGTCCCGGCGCGGCATCCTGCGCGATTGCCAGGACAACCGTGGCCTCGCATAGCGTGAGAATCAACAGCAGGAACCTTGGAAAACGAAAGCGAGCGATGGGGGCCATATTTTTGTGTACAGCGTTAACGTTATCAGCGGATTCTAGCGGTTATGATGAGTTGGTCGGAAGGTGTCTAAGGTAATGTCCGGTTCGTCCTCGGCTCTTGCGCGATCCTTGAGATTTCTGCTGGCAAATGACGGGCCAGGGTCGCTCATCAGAACAACGCGGCGCAAATGACGCTTGCTCATAATGTGCATCGAGTTGCACTCAAGGGGGCCGGCAATACGCCTTAAACATGCGGCAATTCCATCATTTTCAATGATTTGTGCAAAGCCCGTGCGTTGGCGGGTTGGGTGCACTTAGAAGCACACCCGAGGTTTTGGGGCAAAGGATCGGGGTGCTAATTGACAACCTTGTTCGGAAATCCGGAAATCCCAACCACAACTCCTACCGAGGCGCCGCAGCCAGGACGCAAGATGGGATGGCTGCCGCTTTTGACCGTGCTTTTTTGCATTTCCTACGGTCTGATGACCTTGTTGATCGTCGAGCAGGGACGCACCATCGAATCGCAGCGCGCCCTGATTGGCGAACTGTTTCGCGACAGCATGGCGCTCAATCATTTGCGGATGAAGTCCGTTGAGGAGCAGCGCGAGGCGAAAGACTCCCAGACTCGCAAGCCAGAATCGCCGGCTATGCAGGCTCCGGCCCGAAATTCAACCCCGTCTTCCCAGGCGGTGCCGCAAAGTCGCGTGCGGAATCAAAAAGAAGTGCCAAGGCAGCTCGATCCCCCGCGTCCGGCCGCAGATCAGGCGCAGGATCGCCGGGCGCTGGTTCGGATTTAGTGAGAAGTGGAAACAAGCGCAGGTCAGCTTCGTTAATTCGCACTTCGGTAGGTAAGCGGTATCAGGACGAAAACGCAATGAAGGCCTTGACCCTAGCCTGGTTGTTGAGTTTGCCCGTGCTCCCGTTGTCTCCGCCAAAACCCGCCCAACAGCCCACCACGCACGCCGCGAAGCGTCCCAGGGGTGGACGCTGGTATTTTGCCGCCAGCGGACATGCCGTGTACTGCTACGGACCGGTCATGACCGTTCCGCGCGCTGATGGAGAGTTGGAGCGCGTGGCGACTTTCTGCAGCGACGGCAGCCCGATCGTGCCACTGAAAGACTAGCGCAATTTCTCAGCCCGGAGGCACACAGACACGGAACAAAGCCAACAGGATCGCGTTCCGGATCTTGGTTTCGGGGACTCTTTTCGAGCGACACACCAGAAAATTGATTCCCCACCATGAAGGGTCACAGACTTCTACTCTGTCCTGGCTTTGGCCCTGACTCTGTGTCCCGGTGGTGAAATCCGGGTCAACCGCACCCCGCACATCCCGGTTCTAATTCTTCACCTGCCAATATCCTCGTTCCATAGATCCGCGTGGTCACGGATGAATTTTCCCATCATCTCGATGCACTCGGCATCATCGAGAACAATCACTTCGATGCCGCACTGGCGAAATAAATCCTCAGCCCCGAGGAAATTACGATTCTCGCCGACGATGACGCGCGGGATACGATAGAGGAGCGCAGTTCCGGTGCACATAATGCACGGGCTCAACGTGCTGACCAGCGCGAGTTCGGGCCAGTCGCGCCGACGGCTGGCATTGCGGATGCAGACCGTCTCCGCGTGTGCTGTGGGGTCGCCCGTCTGCACACGCAGATTGTGTCCGCGAGCGACAATCCTGCCGGTACGATCGGCCAGCACCGCTCCGATCGGCAACCCGCCTTCGCACAGCCCCTGGCGGGCTTCCGCGATCGCCTCCTGCAGCAATGCGCGTGGGTTCATTTCCTGTCTTTCGGCCACGGCGGGACGATGCCATCCATGCCAGCCTGGGCGACGAGCTGCCCCATGTGCTCGTTGGCATGAAGCAGAATCCGCAGGTACATGCCATCGAAGGTGGCGCTGCGGTCCGCGATCGTAACTTTGTTGTGCGAGTCCGCTTGGGTCACTGACACATGCGCCAGCCGGACCGCTTCGAGCGACCGCTTCAGCCGGTCCGGGAAAGGCGCGGCAGACGGCATTTAAGTCCTATACTCCAGAGTCAACAGTTTTGAAAAATAAATCTGCGCAACTTCCCATTTTTCGGAATACTGCAAGTCTCGGGTGCCCCATTCTTGTCTCGCGGTTTCTCAGCAGACAAAGCGACGTCAGAGGGGCGAGATTTTGACCGTCTTGGGCAGGCGCGGCTGCCGTCCGCACCACCGCTTTTCAGAAGACTATGGTAAACACTGCAGTCACCGTTACGCCCCCCGCACTTGGCGAATCGGGCAAAGGACCTTTGAGCGAGACTCCAAAGCTGATGCTGCCGGGGCGCTGCTTGGCGATGTTGCTGGCTGCCTCGACGGCATCTTTGATCGGGGCAACGTATGGCTGGAATTGCTGCGCGGTTTTTGACGGGTTCAGGAGGTCAAGTTTGCCCGCATTCATCACGACTCCGCGCAGCGCGCTCTCGCCCTTCTGGAAGACGTTGGCGACGTCGGACAGATTGGGCACCTCGTTCCCGATGGTGAATTTCATCTGCCAGTTCTTATTGACCGGATCAATCTGTTCCGAGAATTCCATGCCCGACACGGCGGTCTTCAATTCCACAGTGCGGTCCCAGCCAGCCGTCGCCTCCATCTTGCCCAACGTGGCTGTTAATCCGGAGACTGAGAGAGCGGCGCTGCCATCCTTCCCCGTCCACTTGATTTCTGTGGGAACCGATTGCAGCGTTCTCAGCAGAGCTTTCAGGCGGTCGATAATTTCCGGATCACCAGCCCGTACCGGAGTGGCTCCAGAACTGCCGGTAACGTAGGTGGGAACGCCGGGCAAGTCCACAGGCAGGAAACTGTGAGTCTTCGCCCATTGGTGAATTTCCCAGGCAATATCCCCGTTGTCCATTTGCGCGATTGCCGGCACTTCCAAGCGAGCACTCACGATGATGTCGCGCTCGGGTACCATGCGCAGGCTATCGGTATTTTTCGCAAGCCAGTCGCGTAGCAGCGACACGGGAGTCTGACGCATTAACATGAGATCGCCCATTGCAAATTCCTCCTTAATGAGAAGACGCGAGGCCCAGCCTGAGGCTACGGAGTTTTCAACCAGGCATACCACTGCAACATGGGGGGGATGGACGAACAGCGCTTTGGGGGGAACAGTCCGCCGCCGAAGCGGCGAAGTGGCTCAATCACTGTACTGCTAGGGCGGGGAAGTGTCCAGAGGTTGCTTCGGGTTTGGGGAGGCGAAAAGCATCTCGCGGAGAATGAGAAGTAGTGGTGATGATTCAAAATCAAAAGCCCCACCCTGCCGCAAACAGAGCGACAAGGATGGGGCACCCACTTCTAAACCGAGAACGGGGAACGGACACCCAGGAACTACCTTACGTTCCTTCCGACCAGCCGGCCAGATATTCCTCCTGCTCGGGAGTGAGGCGGTCGATTTTGATGCCCATGGATTCGAGCTTCAAACGCGCGACACGCTTGTCGAGTTCGACGGGAACACGGTAGACCGTCTTTTCCAGCTTCTTCGCGTTCTTGACCATGTACTCGACCGAGAGCGCCTGGTCGGCGAAGCTCATATCCATCACGCTGGCGGGATGGCCTTCCGCAGCGGCCAGATTGATCAGGCGCCCTTCTCCGAGAAGATTGATCTTGCGTCCG
>JASHRE010000465.1 GCA_030037515.1 Candidatus Sulfotelmatobacter sp. | reverse complement strand
AGCGCCTAGAGTCGTCACCAGCACCAAACTCAACTCACCCCCGGCGTCGCAAACGGCGCCTCGTTAGAATGTTAGAATGGGGCACCCGCAAGTCCTTCTTCGACTCCGCTCTCCGTCCGCCAGACTCCCAACGGTGCAACGTCCAAGCTCTATTTGCGGGAGTGTCACTCGGATAGTCCACCCTTGCTGCGCTCTTTCTGCGGCAGCGTGCGGTTGATGCGGTACGGGTGGACTGCGAGTGTCGGGAGATCCTACCTTCCCGCACGAAACGCGGGAAGGGTGCAACCGTCTCATATCAACGTAGCGAATCCGATTAGTAAACATATTCAGCCGCCTTCTGCCTCCCCGAAGGATTTTTCTGTTGACTTCCACAGGGCGCATGTCTCAGATTCGGTGCAGTCAGGAACTCCCCCGAACCAGTTCCTGCGGACAAGCTGTTAGGAGTAGCTCGCTCTGGCACTCCCACAACTCGATGGCCACGACTCTTGCCCCGGTTGACTCAAGGGAAGTCGTTCGTTGCGATCACTGCCTGCTGGTTCAATTCCGTACCGTCAACAACAACTGCCGACGCTGTCACGCATCTCTGGATGAGGAGCCGGAACCGGAGCCCATGCCGGTCACGATGCCCGTGCTGATGCCCGCGCCGGGCAACGGCCACGGACACTTGAACCTGGCGACGTCAATCCGCTCGCTGCGCTTGCGCAACGGGCTCAGCCAGCGGCAACTGGCCGGACGCATGGCGGTTCCCCGCACTTACGTCTCAAAAATCGAAAACGAGAAAGCCACGCCCACTCTGTCGTCACTGGAGCGGCTGGCGCGCGCACTGGAGGTCACCGTGCCCGAACTGCTCAGCGGTGGAGAACGCAGCCGCCAGGAAGAAATCGCCGACCTGATGAAAGATCAGTTCATCGCCGAACTGCTGCCGTTTGTTTCTCAGCTGAACGGCATGCAAATGTCGAGCATCTTAACCCAGGTACGCGATTTGACGGTCAGACCGAGGAGGAGCGCATAGCAAAGCGCCTCAATTTGACCCTGCGGCTCGAGAGGGCGCGCGCAGCTTTCAAAGTTTCGGGTTTTAAGGTTTCGCGGCGTTTGCGATAGAGTCTCATTCGGCAGTTGTGAGTAGCCGGGCTTCGCCCGGCGGGACAGCCGAGGCGGACTGTCCCCAGATCGTTTTCATCCGGGCAACCAGCCAACACTTGCCGGGACCATCCTCTGGTCCCGGCTTTTTTTGTTCCGCTGCTGAAGTCAGTAAGATCCCACCTGTTAGGAAGCTCCGTCGAAACCGCGACGCCCGCTTTGCGTGCGGGGCGGACTTGGACTGCGCTCAGGGCAGGCTCACCACCCTTTACACGACCTGAATCCAACCTAGATCGACCGTCATCTATCCATCACATGAATTTAGAAACCGTGAAAGGAATATACTCCCCGGCACCGCTCGACGGTCCGCTGGGTCAGGTCTCGGAGCAGAATCGTCCTCTGGAGACGGCGGTTCCTGATGAGTCTGTGCTGGACGCCTACTCCCGCTCTGTAACTTCTGCGGTCGAGCGCATCGGCCCGTCGGTGGTGCACATCGAAGTGCATCAGGCTTTGCCTGAGACAAGCGCGGGACGGTCCCGCGCCGGCGAGCCACGGGAACGGCAGGGCGGAGGCTCGGGATTTATCTTCACCCCCGATGGCCTGATCCTCACCAACAGTCACGTCGTGCATGAGGCTTCGCGCGTCGCGATCACGACGACGGATGGTCGCCGCATGCGGGCGTCGCTGATTGGCGAAGATGCTGCGAATGATCTGGCGGTGATTCGGATTGACGAGCCGCATTTTGAGGAACCCCATCTCCAGGCGGCCGAACTGGGAGATTCGCAGAAGCTGCGGGTGGGCCAGATCGCGATCGCCATTGGCGCGCCGTACGGATTTCAGTCGACCGTAACGGCCGGGGTCGTCAGTGCGCTGGGGCGATCGCTACGCTCCTACTCGGGGCGGCTTATCGATGACGTGATCCAGACCGATGCCTCGTTGAATCCGGGGAATTCGGGCGGTCCACTGGTCGATTCGGCGGGCCGAGTGATCGGCGTGAATACGGCGACGATTCTCCCGGCGCAGGGCATCTGCTTTGCGATCGGAATCAATACGGCCAAGTTTGTGGCCGGCCGTCTGCTCCGCGATGGGCGCATTCGCCGCAGTTACGTTGGGGTTTCGGCGCAGACAGTTCCGATTCACCGTCGGATTGTTCGGTTCTACGATCTTCCGAATGAAACCGGCGCGATGGTGCTGTCGGTGGAGGAGAATAGCCCGGCGAAGCGAGCCGGACTTCGTGAAGGCGACATTATCGTCGCGCTGCAGAGCAAGCCGGTGGCGGGAGTGGACGATCTGCATCGATTGCTGACCGATGTGCGCGCAGGGGTGAGCGGCGCCGTCACGCTGCTACGCTATACCGACAAGTTGGAACTCACGATCCTCCCCGAAGAAGCGAAATGATCGGCGTTTCTGCTCGGGGTGTGTCAAGCCAAGCGTTCACGGTTGCGGTGAACGAACCGGCCTCGGCGGCCGGGCCCTACCTCGTAACAGGAGCGGACATTTACGAACTGCTGAATGAACCGCAGCTTCTGCGCACCGCCCGGCTTCGCGCCATGTCGCGCGTTCGCCGTCTGGCGGGCTGATGGCAGGGCCACGGCAGCGTCACCGGGACGCCCGGGAATTCCTCGAAACTTACGGCCATTAGTGCCCTGGACGCCGTGCTCGCCGTGGTCGCAGCGTCATTGCATGCTTGTACGCCGTGTGATAGCCTCATTCCGTGACTTCCACTTTGCGCGACAAAGTACCTGCCGGACTCGATCATAAAGAAGCTGAAATTTATCGAAAGCTGGACGCGGGGCGGCTTCCCGAGCATATCGCCATCATCATGGACGGGAACGGACGCTGGGCGAAGCGGCGTCACATGCCGCGCGTGGCGGGCCATCGCGCCGGAGTCGCCGCCGTTCGGTCTACGGTTGAGACGGCCGCGCGCATTCACATTCCCGCGCTCACCCTGTATGCGTTCTCGGAAGAAAACTGGAAACGTCCGCCGACCGAAGTCGGGTTCCTGATGCGGCTGCTGAGCCGATATCTGAAAGCGGAGGTTTCAACTCTGAACCAGAACAACATCCGCCTGGAATACATTGGGCGCTGGCACCAGCTTCCTGGCGACGTGCAAGAGCGCATGATCTGGGCTCGCGAGGCGACGGAGCGGAACTCGGGCATGGTGTTGACCCTGGCACTGAATTACAGCGCGCGTGGCGAACTGGTGGACGCCTTCCGCGCCATGGTCCATGCTGCCTCGCAGAACGGCGGCATCGATCACCTCAAGATCGATGAAGAGGCGGTCAGCCAGAATCTGTACACGCGGAATCTTCCGGATCCGGACCTGGTGATTCGCACTTCGGGGGAGATGCGGCTGAGCAATTTCCTACTGTGGCAACTGGCGTATGCGGAAATCTACGTGACGTCCACGCTTTGGCCCGACTTTCGCGGAGCGCACTTGCTGGACGGTATCGCCGAGTATCAGAAACGCGAGCGGCGCTACGGCGGGCTGAACCGTGCGGACTGCCGGACGGCGGCCGCAGCTCTAAAATCCTGACCACAGATGGCACAGAGGTCAGCCGGGGGAACTGCTCTGTGATCCCAGTGTCCCTGTGGTTATAATGGCGGTTCCTTCGTGGCCACTCTCTTTCCTTGCTCAAGCGCATTGCGACTGCAGTCGTACTGATTCCGATTGTGTTGGCGCTGATCCTGCGTGCCCCGATGCCGGTACTGGCGGCGGTGGCCGCGGTTGTGGCGTTCATTACGGCTCACGAATTCCTGAAGCTGACCAAATCCTATGGCGTCAGACCGATGGGCTGGCCGACGCACGTCTTCGTTGCGGCCTTTTTCATATTGCTAGGGCTCAATCTCGGCAACGACAAGCCGCTGCTCTCCACAGCGATTTTTGTGTATTGCGTCGGATTCGCTGCGGCCATCGTGCCCTTCTATGCGCTGACGATCGCCATGCGCCGCGCTGAATTACCTACCGGATATCCAGCCGCAGCGGCTTCGGTGTTTGCTTTCACCTACATTGCTCTGCCGCTCGGGATGCTGGTGCAACTGCGGCAGCAGTGGGCCGGCGCGTTCTACCTGCTCTATTTGCTGCTCGTGGTCTGGGCGGGAGACATTTTCGCGTACTTCGTGGGTAAGACGATCGGGCGGCATCTGCTGGCACCGCGGATAAGTCCAAAAAAAACTTGGGAGGGCGCGGCGGCTTCGCTCCTGTCCAGCGCAGTCGTGGGATGGCTACTGTTCGGACATGCCGAGCAGATCAGCATGACTTTTCTGAGCATGGGCCTAATACAGAGACCGGATGGTCTGTATGGGGCGGAAATTCCGGCCATGGGCACCGTCATCGCGCTAACCATCGCCCTCAATATCGCGGCCCAACTCGGAGACCTGGTGGAGTCGTTGATCAAGCGCGGTGCGGGAGTGAAGGATTCCGGAGCGATCCTTCCTGGCCATGGCGGCATGCTCGACCGCATCGACGCGCTGTTATTTGCCGCCCCGGTGCTGTGGTTCTATGCGGCGTGGCGGGTGATGCATTAGCAGGCTGCAGCTTCCGCCCCTCAAGGGCCGAACATCGTACAATGAATTTGCGTTATGAGGCGCATTGCCATCCTGGGATCGACCGGCTCGATTGGACGCAGCACGCTGAGCGTGGCTGCATCTTATCCCGAGCGGTTTCAGATCGTCTCGCTTGCCGCCGGACGCAACCTAGAGGCTGCCTTCGAACAGGCCAAGCGCTGGGGTCCGCGCGTGATCTCGATGGCGGAGGAACGCGATGCCGAATCTCTCGAGAAGCGTCTGAAGCAGGCAGGTCTCGGCGAGATTGCCGTAGTGTGTGGCGCCGCCGGAACGGTTCGGGTGGCAACTCACGCCGAAGTCGATTTCGTTGTCAGTGCGATCGTCGGCGTTGCTGGATTAAAAGCTACCTACGAAGCCGTTCGAGCTGGAAAAATCGTGGGCCTCGCCAACAAAGAGTGCCTGGTCGCCGCTGGCGAATTGATTACCGCCGAGGCTCGCCGGCAGGACAAGCCGCTACTGCCCATCGACAGCGAGCACAACGCAGTCCATCAATGTCTGCGTGGGGGAGAGATGGAGGAAGTCCATCGCATTTGGCTGACGGCCTCCGGCGGACCGTTTTTACACACCCCGCGTGCGGAGTTTGCCTCAATTACGGTGCAGCAGGCGCTGAATCATCCCACCTGGAAGATGGGGCGGCGCATCAGCATCGATTCCGCCACTTTGATGAACAAGGGATTCGAAGTCATTGAGGCATGCAGACTTTTTCACATGCCGCCGGAGAAGATCCAGGTCCTTGTGCATCCGCAATCGACGATTCATTCCATGGTCGAGTTCGTGGATGGCAGCATACTTGCTCAGTTCTCAGTGACCGACATGCGGCTGCCGATTCTGTACGCTCTTACTTATCCGGAGCGGATTCAATCGGATATGCGCTTTCCAGTTGGTGACTTGCGTCATCTGGACTTCTGCCCGCCGGACTTGGAAAAATTTCCCTGTCTGCGCCTGGCCTACGAAGCGGCCGAAGCCGGAGGAGCGAGAACCGTGGCCCTGAATGCCGCAGATGAGATTGCAGTTGCGGCATTTCTTGAGGGCAAGGTCCGCTTCGACGCAATTCCCAGGATCGTCGAACAGGTTCTCGCTGCAACCAGTTCTCGGAAGCTCGATTCTATTGAAAGAGTCCTGGAGGCGGATGTCGAGGCCCGCCAATGCGCATTACAGTGTGTACGATCGGGCGACCGAGTGAGGAACCCAGCAGCTTCTATCGCCTGAGCCGAGAAGAATGAGCCATAAACATCTTTCGCCTGGTTTTGGAATCTAATTGTTTAAGGCTAACTTAATTCCCTTATGTCTGATTTTCTGATCTCCGTCGCAGCCGTTGTTGTTGTCCTCGGATTCATGATCCTCATCCACGAGTTCGGCCACTACGCTGTGGCCAAGTGGCTGGGTGTGCGGGTGGAAGTCTTCTCTATTGGCTTCGGCAAACGGCTGTTTGGTTTTACGCAGGGCGAGACGGACTACCGTGTTGCCGCGATTCCGCTCGGCGGGTACGTCAAGATGAGCGGCGAGAATCCAATGGACACCCGCACGGACGATCCGCGGGAATTTCTGAACCATCCGCGCTGGCACCGGTTTCTGATCGCAATCGCCGGTCCGACCATGAACATTCTGCTGGCTGTGGTTCTGCTCACGGTTGTGTACATGGTGCATTACGAATATCCCGTATATCTTGACAAACCGGCCGTGGTGGAAGGAGTACGCAAGGATTCGCCGGCGGCTCGCGCGGGCATTCAACCGGGGGACCGGATTGTAGAGATCGACGGCATTCACGATCCGACCTGGGAGCAGGTGCAACCACGAGTATGGCTGAGCCCGAACCAGCAATTGACGGTGATGATCCAACGCGGAAACGATGTTTTTCCGAAGACGCTTGTGCCCAAGGCGGTAACAACGTCGGAGGTCGGATCGGCGGGATGGTTTCCCGAAGAACCGGTTGTGATCGGCCAGCTTGATCCTGGCCTGCCGGCAGCCAAAGCCGGGATGCAAGAGGACGACAAGATTATTGCGATGGACGGCAAGCCGATTCCGTCGATTGAAAGCATGATCGACAGTCTGCAGCAGACGAAGGAGCAGCCGGTCGAGCTGACGGTTGAGCGCGGCAGTCAGACCCTGCACTTCACCCTGCGGCCGGTCTTATCCCCGACGGAAGACCCGCACGAACAGCGCTATCGTCTGGGCTTCGTCAACAAAGGGGTCACGAAGGTAACGACGCTGCCGTTCCCGGCCGCCTTGCAACTTTCCATCGAGCAGAACAAGAAATATGGCGCTTTGATTCTTGAACTGGCCAAGAAACTGGTGGAACGGAAGATCTCGATGCGCGCGATCTCCGGCCCAATTGGAATCGCACAGGATGCGGGCTACGCCGCGCAGCAGAAGGGTTGGACTCCGCTGATGGAGCTCACGGCCGGAATCAGCCTCAACCTGGGCATTTTCAATCTGCTGCCGATTCCGATTCTGGATGGTGGCGTGATCCTGTTTCTGCTGATTGAAGGCATCATGCGCCGCGACATCAGCATGAACGTGAAGGAACGCGTCTATCAGGCGGCATTCGTGTTTCTGGTACTCTTCGCGGTGATGGTGATTTACAACGACCTGATGAAGACCATTCCCGGCCTGGCGGATCGGTTGCCGTAAGCTGGCGAGCACCCCTCTTTCGCCCGTACGGGCTTGCTCACTTGCCATTTGTAAATTTCTGCTCGCGGCGCTACTCCGGCCGCCGTCAAGATTGAGCCGCGGCGGCCGATGTGGGCCGTGGCCGAGCTTCGTAGGCTGATCCATCCGGACGCCCCGGTTTGCATGCGCGCGATGATCGTCGACATAAATCAACGTCCGGTGCCTGTATTCGCGTCAAAGATCAGATCGATATCGGCTCGCGGCTGACCATCAAATGGCATCGCGAGCAGTTTTGCGCGACGCAGTCGCGCAACTTGCCGATTCCGAATCGCGCCGCGCCTTGGCCCGCCAGCAAGCTGCTCGTCAGGAAAGAAAGTTATGCGAGCGAAACGGTTCTTGCCATTTCTGGCGCCGCCAGCATGAGTCCGACGCTCACCCACAAATCGCACCAAAGGGCTGCCGTTAATCAACCGACGACGAGCGCTCCCGCCTGCTCTCGCATGAAGACATTTATCACGCCGCCGGCATCATGAACCCGTGCTCCGGCTGGGCATCCGCAAAGTGGTGGACATGCTCAACCGCGAGCGCATCCGCGACCTCTCAAAAGACATTCAAGGGGCCTGCGCCCTGACGGCTCTGGATGCGGCCGGCGCATCGGACGAAGAGCTTCTACGGGAGGCGGCGCGAGCTTCGAACGACCACGCTGGCAAACGCCAGCTGGGTGAAGACAACTTCGATTAAGTGTTAGAGTTTTCTCCAGGGATCAAGCCAGGCCCCCGTCGAGAAGTCATCTTTTGCTGGCTCGGATGCTCAGTTTCGTTGACCGTCTTGGACCCGCAGTCGCCATGAGGCACATCGTCTTATTTACGCAACCAGGCTGTCTGTCGTGCGAACTGATGAAAGTGTTTCTTGAAGCCAGGCAGATCTCCTTCCACGAGCGCGACATCTCGACAGATTCCGATGCCCGCAGAACTATGATGGAAAAGTACGATAGCTCCGAAACTCCCACGCTGGTTGTATTCTCGGAAAATTCCGAAGACGTCGTGATCGGTTTTGATCCGGAGCGTCTTGACCATTTCCTCGAAACAGCCCCATCATCGGATTCGGTGAACGAATCCTGAACTCCACCACGCTCCATCGCAGCAGATCGCATCCTCTGCGCGGATATTTCTTCATCGCCGCGGCCGCATTCTCTTGGGCCGTCTCGGCCGCGCTCGGGCGCGCCGTCTTTACTGGCCGTCTGCCTCTCTCTGGAGAAGCCGTGCATGCAATCGACCCGCTGATTCTGTCGCAGACGCGAACATCGTTTTCGTTGCTGGTCCTGATTCCGATTCTGGCAGCCCGCGGCGGATGGAAGCGTATGCGACTTCCCCGCCGCGATCTGTTGCAGTGCCTCGTGCTCGGGATTCTTGGCGTCGCGATTTCGAACTACTTCTACTATGTTGCGATCCAGAAAACTAGCGTCGCCATTGCCATCATCGTGCAATATACTGCGCCCGTCTGGGTTCTGCTGTTCGTGGTCGCGCGCCGCCAACAACGGTTGACGCTGCAGAGAATCGCGGCCGTCGCGGTGGCGATTACGGGCACTGCGTTGACGACTGGCATGATCGGAGGCAAGTCTGCTCCGCACGTTGACGCTTATGGTTTCTTCGCCGCCGTGCTGGCATCGTTTTCATTCGCCTTCTACAACGTCGGCGGGCACCAGATTCTGCTGCATCACGACCGCTGGCGCGTTCTGGTTTGGACACTTTTTTCCGCCTCGGTTTTCTGGCTGGTGCTGAATCCTCCATGGAGATTGGCGGGCTCGGCGTACACGCTCTCGCAATGGACGTTTCTGCTCGCCTTCTCGATGATTTCGGTCCTGGGCGCATTCTCCTTCTACTTTCTCGGATTGCAATATCTTGAGCCGTCGCGCGCCATCATCGCCAGTTGTCTCGAGCCGGTATTTTCGATCCTGCTTGCCGCCGCTGTACTGGGCGAAGGACTGCGCCCTGTTCAGTTCGTGGGCATTGTGTTTGTGCTGTCAGCCATTGTGATCGTGCAGCTGCCCGGCCGGGACTCTGCGTCGAAAGAAGCAGTTGTCGTCGACCCGATCGAGTGACGCATCTACCGCACGGCGTCGACATACAAACTCTCGTGTTTGCGCCTAACTTCCAGTTCCAACCGATCGATCTCGGGGACCGGACTCACCTGATGGCTCCTACAATTGGACTTGCCCGATTCCCGCCCCGCACAAACGAGCCATTACGCCTTCATTACTTCGGTTTGGGCAGTTGACAAGCCCTTGACACCGAGGAACGCGTTCCTGTTTAAGCTGAGTCTGCGTGATGAATGGATGGGGAGGGGTCATGCGAGTCTACTTGGTCCTGGCATTTTTTTTCGCAGCACTGACGCCGTGTTTCGCACATCACACGGCCGTGGTGGTCAACAAATACAACTCAGTTGAGAACTTGAGCTCGGCGCACCTGGTCAAAATCATTCGCGGCGAGGTCAAGAAGTGGCCGGACGGAACGAACATTGTTCTCGTCCTGCACCGCGAATCCGCCGGAGAAGACGAGACGCTCGAACGTTTGAACAAGATGTCAGCGGACCAGTGGAGGGCTTTCGTAGAGGCACACAAAGACCGAATCGTTCTGGTGGATACTGACGCTGACGTTCTCAAGATGGTGCACAGCGAACCGGGGGCGATTGGGATGATTGAAGTGCGCTCGCTCGACAACAGCGTCAATCTTGTGCATGTCGACGGGAAGTTGCCGATGGAGTTCGGCTACTTGCCGCATTAGAACTGGCGTTGGGGAGGCGGGCCAGCAGGTGGAAGTAACGGCGAGCTTTCCTGACATCTTGCGCGATCTGTTCGCGGAGAGCTTCAACGGAAGGAAACTTGATCTCACCCCGCAGACGATCAAGAAAGCACAGCTCCACCGCCGTCTCGGGCGTCAGTTCAACCGGATGAAAGTTGAGCAGGTGGGTTTCGATCGCGAAGAGTTCCGCGCCGAAAGTTGGGCGATTCCCCACGTTGGTTACCGAATCAAAGCGCTCCTCGCCGACGCATGTGCAGGTGATGTAAACGCCATCTTTCGGAACCAGTTCCTCGTAACGGGCAAGGTTGATCGTAGGCACGGTGTATTTCGAGCCGTAGCCGCGTCCGCGGCCGGGCGTGCTTAGAATGCAGAATGGCCGGGCCAGCAGATGGCGCGCACGGCTGACCCGGCCTTCGCGCAGCAGTTTGCGGATGTGGCTGCTCGATACTGGTTCTCCGCGCAGCGTCATTTCCGGATACACCTTCACCTCAAATCCCATCTCTCGGCCGAATTCGGCCAGCATGTGCGTGTCGCCGGAAGCTTTGTGTCCGAAACGGAAATTGAAGCCCTCGTGCACTTCGCGCGCGTGCAGTTTCCGCTTCAGAATCCGCTCGGCGAATTCGCGCGGCGTCATCAACGAAAGATCGCGACCGAATGGCAGAAGCAGCACGGCATCGACACCGGTCTGCTCCAGCAAGCGGAGTTTTTCCGGCGTGGGAGTCAGCAGCTTCAGATCCGATTCGGGGCGGAGAATGCGCGCAGGATGCGGTTCGAAGCTAACCGCGATCGCTTTCGCGCCGTTATGCTTGGCGCGCGCGACGATTTCTCGCAGCACGTGCGCGTGTGCGCGGTGCACCCCATCGAAGTTACCGACGCTGACCAGCGTCGGCCCGAAATGCGCGGGAATTTCATCCAGCGTGTGAAAAATCTGCATGAGTACAAAGCGATCACGGAGAAAACCGAATCTCACTCCAAATTTTCTCTGCGCTCTCGGCGGTGAATGGTTTCCTAAAGCTCAAATTCCAACTTCAAGCCGTCATGCGCCAGCCGCACATGCTTCGGCAGACTCGCATTTGTGGCCTCGTGCGGCAGGTCGTGACAAATATGGGTAAAAAACGCCCGTTTGGGCTTCAGCCTCTCGACGATTTCAAGCGAGTTCTTCACCGTGGAATGGGTGGGATGTGGCTTGTGCCGCAGCGCATCCAGAAACAGAATGTCCAAGTCTTCCAGCTGATGAAATGATGGCTCGGGAATCTCGCTGTGATCGGTCAAATACGCGGCTGAACCGAAACGATATCCGTAGATCTGGGTCTCGCCGTGAATCAGAATCACTGGTTCAAAGTGCACGCCGAATACGTCAACCGGTCCGTCGATGGGTCGCAGCTCGAGCAGTGGCAATCCGCCGAATTTGTAGTCGCCGTCGAAAATGTAGGCGAACATTCGCCGCAGGAATGCGGCTGCATCCGGTCTGGCATAGAGGGGCAGCTTGTTCGGCTTATGGCAGTAACTTAGGGGACGCAGATCGTCGATGCCTAGAATGTGGTCGGCGTGGGTGTGGGTGTAAAGAACTGCATCGACGTGCGTGATGTTTTCGCGAATGGCCTGCGCGTAAAAATCGGGCGTGGTGTCGATGAGCACGACCTTGCCGCCGTACTCCAGCATGATCGAGGGACGAGTGCGACGGTCGTGCGAGTCTGTGGAGTGGCAGACGGCGCAGGTGCATCCGAGCGTGGGCACGCCCATCGACGTCCCACTGCCCAACACGGTCAGCGTTGCTTTCATTTACGTTTTCACCTGCCGCCGGTTCCGGTCGCGGGTCCCGCCTGCGGAGGCCGCGTCAGAGCGTTGGTGACCTCGACATACGCCATACGCAATTCGTACAAACTATTTTGCAGGAAATTCTCTTCCGCCGGCGTCAGATTGCCCTTGGTTTTTTCCGCGAGAAGGCTCAGCGTATCGATGGTCTGCCGCGCGCCGATCATGTCAATCTGCGGCTGCGCGCCCTGTTCGCGCATCAAGCCCAGTTGCAGCATCGCGGTCATGTAAAGCGAAGCGAGAAAGCGCTCGAACGTCATGTCGAATTCTTTGGCGGAACGTCCGCTGCGCTCCACTTCGGAATCGATATCCCTCGAGGATTGCCGGTATGCCGCTGCCTGTGCATCCTGTTCCGCTTGCGTGGGCGGCGGAGGAATTTCGCGGTCGAGGGGGGGAACCGCACCGTCGGCCGAGGGCATCTTCTCGGCCGGAGCCGGCTGGCGAGCCGCTGATGCCGGGGGTTGCGAAGGCTCGACTTCTTCGGCCTCTTTGCGTAATTCTCCCTCCGACGTGAACGGCCGCCGGTCGGTTACCGTGAACCCGGAATCTTCATGTTTTTTTTCAGCCATAGCACTTTCCTCAAAATGCAAAAAACTTTCCCCGTGCCGGGCAACTCGACCCTTTCACGCGGGACGCTCGTGGAGCGCGTCGTTCTCTCGCAGCAGCAACTCATCGCTGATCGGAATGGGCGCGACCATCGCTCTGGCGCCGGCAATGTCGACTTGGCGGCCTGGGAGGTTCACCTCGCGCCGAACGTATCCGAGCGCAACAGTCTTCTGCCGGCCCTCGACGCTGAGGCTTGCCGCGCTCGTGACCTCACCAATTTCTTTCTCCCCTGCAACGATCTTCGTCCCGGCGGGAATGGCAACCACCCCGTCGAGCAAGAATCCGCTGAGTTTGCGATGCACGGCTCCACGCGAGCGTATGCGCTCGACGATTTCCTGCCCGACGTAGCAGCCTTTATTGAAATTCAGGGCGCGATCCTGCGCGGTTTCCTGCGGCAGATCGCGATGGCGCAGGTCGACGCCATAGCGCGGAATGCCAGAAGCGATACGATCGAGTTCCAGAGTTTCCCAACCTACCGGCTTCGCCCCGGCAGCGACCAGTCCGTTCCAGAATTTCAATACATCGGGCCGAGCGATCCAGATCTCGTACGACTCCCGGCCCGGATTTTCTCCTCGCACCAGCGCGCATTCAAGGCAAGCGCGGTCGCATTCCCATTTTGCCGTGGAAACCTCAAGAGGCTGCATCGCAGGAACCATGATCCCGGCGGCCTCGAGCACGGCGCGCGATTTCGGTCCAGCGATGCCAAGGGAAGTCACATGCTCGCCAAGCTTCCTGATCACGACATCGTCCATGATGATGTAATGATCGAAGCTGGCGATCGTGTTCTCCAATTGATCGGCGTCCGTGTCGACGAGAATCGATTCACCGCGGTTGTACGCATAAAGGTCGCCGAGGATGTGCCCCTGCGGGTTCAGCAAAAACGCATAGACGCCGCGCCCGACAGCCAGATCGCGGATGTTGTTGGTGACCATGCCGTTCAGCCAGCGCACCCGGTCACCGCCGGTGAGGGAAATCTTCTCGCGAAATCCCAGGTCGTAAACGGCGCACTCGCGCCGCAGAACGGCGAATTCGCCCTGCGGATCAGAAAAACACGCAGCCGAGGACGCCCCGCGATATTCGCAAACGCGCTCTGCCCCGAGCACTTGACCGTGAGCCTGGAGTGCGGTCAATCCCATACCTATATTCGATTATAGCGAGTGTGTTAACGTTCCTGCCGTGAACCCAGAAAACGAAGTCAAACCGTCAACAAAGAAACGCATTGCCGTGATTCCCGGCGACGGCATCGGCAAAGAAGTGATTCCGCAGGCCGTCGGCGTGATGCGGGCGACCGGGGCGGCGCTTGAATTCACGGAATTTGACTGGGGAGCCGACCGTTACCTCCGCGATGGGACCACCGTTCCGCCCGACGGCTTCACAATGCTGGCGCGCGATTTCGACGCGATCCTGGTCGGGGCCTTCGGAGATCCACGGGTGAAAACCAACATTCACGCGAAGGAGATTCTGCTGGGCATGCGATTTCAGATGGATCTATACGCGAATGTGCGCCCTGTCCGCTTGCTTGACGCGGGGCTTTGTCCGCTGAAAAACGTCGAGCCCAAAGATGTCGATTTCGTCGTGCTGCGCGAAAATACCGAGGGGGTTTACACCGACGCGGGCGGCGTCTTCAAGCAAGGCACACCAGACGAAATTGCGATGCAGGAAGACCTCAACACGCGCAAGGGGGTGGAGCGCATTATTCATTACGCCTTCGAATACTGCCGCGCCCACAGAAAGCTCGACGGCTCGCCTCGCAGCAAGGTTCTGATGTGTGACAAATCGAACGCCATGACACATGCCGGCGGTCTTTGGCAGCGCGTGTTCAAGGAAGTCAGCGCGGGATTTTCGGAGATCACCACACAGCACATGTACGTCGATGCGCTCTGCCTGCAAATGGTGCGCGATCCGAGACAGTTCGATGTCGTCGTGACCAACAACATGTTCGGTGACATCATCACTGATCTGGCCGCCGCCTTGCAGGGCGGGCTGGGCATGGCGGCGAGTGGAAATATTCATCCCGGACGGACTTCAATGTTTGAGCCGGTGCACGGGTCTGCTCCGCCGATCGCGGGCAAGAATTTGGCGAATCCTTTTGGCGCGATTCTGACTGCGGCGATGATGCTGCGCCATCTAAAGTTTACCCGAGAGCCGGATCAGATCGAAGCCGCCGTGCTCGAAGCCGTGCGATTGAACAAGACGACGCAGGATGCTAATGGAACGCTGGGAACGAGAGAGGCGGGCCAGTGGGTGGCGGAGCACGTTATGATCTGAGCTTGCGCGCATCTGCGAACGTTTATTCATCACCGGAGTTCAAGAACTTAGCCCCGCCTTCCCCCAAGCAGCGCCAGTTCACGCCATTTCCAGTGGCAATCCACGTCGACGAATCCGATGTGGCGCAGCCAGGCAAGCTGCGGTGTCACATCCAGCAGTTTGTTCGAGGGATCCTCTGTCTCAACCGTGTATCCGAGGGCGTGCAGAAACTCTTCGTGCAGTTGCGGCGTGGGCGAAGAGACGTGCTCCAGATTGCAGAAAACGGCGCCCGGGTTGAGCAGATCGTAGATTTCGCCATACAGCGATTGCTTACGCTCATCCATGAGATGATGAATCGCAAAGCTGGAAATTACCGCATCAAATTCGCCTAATGGCGGCAGATGCTCGTCCAGATCGTGCTCAATCACCTGGACCCGCGACTCTGAAGCGAACCTCCGGCGCGCAGCTTCGAGCATGGCGGGAGAGAAATCCAGAGCCACAGCCTGTAAATCGGGACGATTCGGCCGGGCATGGTTCCAGACCAGCGCCAGCAGGCGGCCATCGCCCGTCCCCAGATCGAGGATCCGCCGGGCATGGGCAGGAATGAATTCCAGGAGCACGGCTTCGCCCTCCCGGCGGTGGGAAATCGAATCGGCCCGCTGCAGGTAGTCCGCAACATGCTCACGCGAGGACCAGAGATTGACCGGGTGGGGAGCGCTCATGAGG
>JASHRE010000464.1 GCA_030037515.1 Candidatus Sulfotelmatobacter sp. | reverse complement strand
CGAAGTCAGGAAGATCGTGGCTCCGCGCGAAATCATGCCTTGCAGCATTGCCTTCAGCGTTCCGGCGGCGATCGCATCCACCCCCTCGAACGGTTCGTCAAGAAATAAAACTTTAGGCCCGTGAATCACCGCCGCTGCCAGAGCGAGTTTTTTCTGCATGCCATGGGAATAATCCGTCACCAGCTTTTTCGGTTGATCGGCGAGTTGCATGAAGTCGAGCAACTCGGCAGCGCGTTTGGCCGCAGTTTCTCGATCCAGGCCGTACATGCGTCCGGCGAAGCTCAGAAATTCGGAGCCGGTGAGCCTGCCGAATAAGGCCATACCCTCGGGCACGACTCCGATCTGCCGCTTGACTTCGACCGGATGTGCGTTCAGATCGAGCCCAAGGATTTCAATGCGTCCCGCGCTCGGCGCCAGCAGGCCGGTCAGCATTTTGATGGTGGTTGATTTTCCGGCGCCGTTGGGGCCAAGGAATCCGAAGAACTGTCCCGGGGCCACCTGCAAGTCGACATTCTCGACGGCAACGAGATCGCCAAATCGACGCGTCAAGCCCTGGGTGACAATGCTGGCAGCGGAGTTCATCCGAATCGTCGAATCTAGCACAGGAAGCGCGCCGCGTCTGCGCCTGCGCTGTGAACCATCCCATTCCCCCTCGGAATCGCGAGAAATCCGATACCCTTGTTCTCGGAAGGGCACGAACGCCGACGTAGTGGCCGGTTCAGAATGCGCTTTCAATCACGCCGGGCTTGAAATAAAATCAGCCTCTCCCTCCAAAAACTGGTATGGAAATGATGGGATTGTGTCTGTTTGTACAGCTGTTCCTTGCCTTCGGCGTGGCCGGTCTGCTGTGGCCGGAAAAATTCATGCCGTTGTTCGGTGTGCTGATGTTTCCCTGGCCGGCCAATTCGAGAATCGTGCGCGCCAATGGAATGCTTGCGATTGCCGTTTACTTGGCCATCGTCGCGACGCTATGCGGTCGCGTCTTCTGAGCCCGTGCGCTGTTCATTTCGCGGTCAAGCTGACCTTGTCTAGCCATACGTGAAACGGCGTTCCGGCTTCATCAAGGTCCATCTGAAATGCAGTGTCGATCTCTTCCAGCGTCCAATCTTGCTGGCTGGGGTAAGTCGTGTTCACCTGATGGACCGTACCATTGATGGTCAACGTGTTGTACTGGACATTATTTCCGGATTGCTGCACGTCCCAGGTGATGTGATTCCAACTGTCAGCCTGAAAATCGGTGGCCAGGCAGGGAATGTTGGTTTCTTCCCATCCTGTCTGCGGCGCATCATCCCAAATATCCCAATGGCCGTCGGCTTTGAAGTTGCACTCCGAACCCCAGACCCAGCGCTGGCCGCCGTAAGTCTGATTAGTATCGAACTCGAGCGCCTGTGGAGCGCTGGGATTATCGATGTAAAAATACAGGTCGTAAATGAAGTGGCTGACGTTGGTTCCGCCGGCAATCGGATTGAAATAGAGCATGTTGCAGTATCCAGGGCAGTCCGGCAGCTGAGGCGCAATGCTGAATTCCGCCGACTTGCCGTCGATCGACGGCGAAGAGATGTTCTGCGTCATGGTCGAATTCGGTGTGCCTCCGCCGGCCGCGCAGATTTGTCCTGCGCGTCCTGAGTTCGGAGGAAACACGCCGCCGCACGATTGCCAGCCCGGCATATTCTGAATGCTGC
This sequence comes from Candidatus Sulfotelmatobacter sp., assembly GCA_030037515.1. Classification (GTDB taxonomy): domain Bacteria; phylum Acidobacteriota; class Terriglobia; order Terriglobales; family Acidobacteriaceae; genus Sulfotelmatobacter. The sequence goes on along the minus strand of JASHRE010000464.1, from coordinate 1,962 downwards.
TGATCACGGTTTGCGCCGCCTGCGAAAACACGGTCACCGTCAACGGAGTTGCCGAGATATATCCCTGATTGTCTTCCGCCATCACGGTAATCGTGTGCTGGCCGGGCACGGCGAAGATCTGGGTGTTGATGGAATTGCTGAAAGCAAAGTACACCGCAAGCTGATCAACATAGACGCGCATGAAGAAAATGGGATTTTTCGGCTGCGCGGAAGCCACAACATTGATGGGCGAAGTCACGGTCGAGGAATTCGTAGGACTGGAAACAGCGAGAGGGAAATCGTCCGACCCTCCCGGTGCAGGGACCTGCGCCGGCGGCGCGGGCAGAGGGCTCGAACTCGGCGACCATGTGATCGGTACCGGTGGCGTTGAGGGGTAGCTCGGCTGCGTCGGCGGAGGCTGGCTGGGATCGGTGGCCTGCTTAGAATTGGAACCGCAACTGGTCAGGACAGCCGCAAAGCCCACCAGTAGTAGAGAAGAAACCAGCGAATGATAACGCGGAATCCAGACGAAAGCAGCGAGCAACCGCATGACCCAACCCTCCGAATGTGAACGGCCGATGGCATATGGGAAGTGGCACGGGAAGAATCGCCGAGTCCAGCCGAAAAGCGAAGGTTAGACGTGCTCCCGCTGCTCAGGGGTTGTTGGACGGCGCGGCAGATACGGCATCTGCTGTAAGAACTCTGAAAACCAAAACGCCCTGGCGTGGCCAGGGCGTTTGCCTGAAAAACTTCACTTCGGGCCAATGGGGGCCGCAAGCGGGGCACGCAATTTTGCAACGTTCTAACTTAAAACAGATTCCACAAGTACTGGTTGTAAACCTCGTGATGGAACTGCACTTCTTCCGGCTTCACAATCGTGCCCAGCAGACGCGGGCAGCGGTCGGCGGAAGCCTGCTTCAGATCGGCGTAGCGCGCCTTCACATCTTCGCCCAGCAATTTTGTGGTCCAATCGGCGTTGCGGAAGTTTTCGATTGCCGTATAGATGTTGTCGGGCAGGTAGCGCTCCTTACCTGCGCGCAGATCCTTGATCTTGGCCGTCGTGCCTTCCAGCCCAGTCTTGAAAATTCCCAGCAAGACCAGGTACGGGTTCGCGTCGGGCGCGACTGCGCGCACTTCCGTGCGCATGCTGCGCTCATTGCCGATCGGAATTCTGACCATCGCGCCGCGATCGACCGCGGACGCTTTCAGCTGATTCGGTGCTTCAAAATGCGGATCCAGCCGCCTATAAGCGTTCACGCTGGAGTTGAAGATCAGGCACAGATCATTTCCGTGCGTCAGGATTCGGTCGAGGAATTCATAACCCAGCTTGCTGAGTTTTTCTTCTCCCTTCGGATCCCAGAAAAGGTTCCTACCGTTCTCGCTGACGGAGACGTTTGTGTGCATTCCGCTGCCATTGACGCCCACGACCGGCTTCGGCAGGAATGATGCCGTGAGTCCCATGTTGCGGGCGACCTGCCGGCAAATCAGCTTGTAAAGCTGAATCTGATCGGCTGCCGCGACCACCTCGCCGTAGCCATAATTGATTTCAAACTGCGACGGCGCGACTTCCGGATGGTCCTTTTCGTTCTGGAAGCCCATGGCGCGCTGCACTTCCGCAGTCGTATCGATAAACGTCCGCAACGGATCGCCGGGCAGTGAGTGATAATATCCGCCGGTATTGACGTACTCGAATTTTCCTGTCTCGTGATAGCGGCGCTCGGCGTCGGGCCCCTGAAACAGAAAGCCTTCGATTTCGTTGGCCGCGTTAAGCGTGTATCTCTTTTTCTTGTAAAGATCGTCGGCAAACAGCTTCAACACGCTGCGAATGTCGGCGCTGTACGGTTCGCCGTTTTTATCAATCACTTCTCCGAACGCCAGGACCTTGCCCGGACCGAAGACATCGGCTGGTCCCCAGTAGAATGCTGCCCAATCGATGCCCAGCCGCAGATCGCTCTCCCGCTGCGCGGTGAAACCGCGAATCGA
>JASHRE010000463.1 GCA_030037515.1 Candidatus Sulfotelmatobacter sp. | reverse complement strand
CAAGCCGCGATTCCAGTTCGGACAGCCTGGACACGACTTTCTGGTTTACCAGCAGTGCCTCGCGCATCTCGACGAAAGCGCGCACGACAAAGATGCTCATTTCGATCGCCCGGTTCGAGTTCAGAACAGTTGCTGCCATGATGGCGCCGTGTTCGGTGAAGGCGTGCGGCAAATAGCGGCGGCCTCCACGGCCCGGCTTTGACGTCACAGTTTGTGACCTCAAACTTTCATCCTCGGCCCTAGTCAGAGTGAAAAGAAAGTCTGCGGGAAACCGGCTACGGTTGCGCTTGACCTGCTGATTGAGTTGCTTCACCGGAACTCCGTAAAGCTCCGACAAGTCCGTGTCGAGGATGACTTTTTGGTTGCGCAAAACCAAAATCTTCGAGCTGACCTTTTGGGCGAGCACAACAGCAGTTTTATTCATGGGATCACCGATAAGCTTGCGCTCACAATTTGTGACCTCCGGAAATGGGAGCAGGACAATCGATCATAGCAAGCCCGACCATGTGCAGGAGCGAACAATGGATGGTTCTAAAGCTGTTGTGCCACAACGGGACTCCTAAAATCCGCTTTCCGAGTGCTGAAATATGCCTCGAACACCGGCAGTTTAATTTTAATGCTGCTGAGCAGCCCATCGGGACGCGACGTACAACTGTTGTTCCGAAGCTTCACCCGGAATGGCGGCGGCTTCGTGACGGGGAAAGACCACATCGAAACCTCGTCCACCCGGCACTCGCTGTCTCTGCAGAAACTCTGTATTCGGCGGTGATCGGATCCCTGGAACAGAACCAGGTCGTATTCGTGGATCACATTCGCAAATGATTCCTGAGGATTCGCTTCCGTGCGTTTCCGTCATGTGGTTTCATTTAGCCGCAGCGATTTGCGACGACTCAACCTTGAGTCGCGGGAATTTTCTGCTTCCTTCTTGCGGTGCCGGATCACCGTGGCTTGAGCAGTAAGCGGTCCTGCGCATCCATCTCAACCATCCTTCGCGAATATATCAGCGGAAAGTACTGCCCCACGTCCCAGAGCGGAAGCAGATCAGAATAATGCGGCGATCCCGGCTGTCCGCTTTGTCCCGGAGTATTCACCGCCAACGAATGGTCCCAATCAGCTGTGTCCAGGATTTCTCGATAGCTCGCCCCGCCCTCCTGCTCGAACTTCCTGCCGACCCAGGTGGCATTCACGGTGTTGCCGTCGCCCGGTCGCGACAACGGCCCCAGGTCGAGCAACATCGCCGCTGCTGGCAAACGATCAAGCGAGTGCCGGAACCGAATCGTATGCAGCCTCCCCCAGGACCACTTGTGCGGATCGGGTCCCAGCAGTTGCTCGGTTTGTTTCCACGCAGAATCAAGTGTTTGTAGCAACACTTGATTCCTGCCCGCGACCGGATCAGCACCGAAAACCTGTGGCGACGGCTTTGAGACCTCTTCGAGCACGTTCTCGAGCGACCAATCTTCTTCAACCGCTTCGATACCTTCCTTCTCGGAGGCGGCTTTTCGCAGGTCCCGCAGCCATACCTCATAAAGCGCGGCAGGGCCCGATTCCCGGCTCAGGGTCGCATCCCACCCCAGCAGCATTTGCGCCGCTGACGTGGGGTTCGGAGACGCTTCTCTCAATAGATTCAAAAGCTGGCGCGCCGGCAATGACACAACATCGGTCTGAAGCTTCTCCATATCGTCAAGAGTCATCTTCCTCCCGCTGTCGCGAATGGCAGAGAGCGCTTCTTCGATACGATGTACCCGGTAAGGAGCAGCCCACTCGAAGCCCACGTTATATGGGTAGTTCTCGGGAATCATCTTGTGATTCGCGGTTGCGATAAACCCGGTCGGGGGATTGAAACTATGGGGAAGCGCCGAGTTCGGTAGGTATCCCGACCACTCATAGTCGCTCGCGCCTGGGACCGGCAGGAGTCCGGCCCAGGTCTTTCGCAGTGGCGCCAACCCCGTCGAGTGTTCGCCGATATTGCCGTCAACATCGGCATACACAATATTCTCCGACGGCACTTTCCAGCGCTTCATCGCCTCCTCGAATTGCTTCCAGTTCGTCGCCCGATCGACCGCAAGAGATCCCAGGTAGCCGGCCGTACCCGGCTCGGCTCCAACCCAGCGAAGCGCCAGCGCCCGTTTCCCGTCCTCCCAAAGGACGGGGCCGTGACGCGTGAATTTCAATTCGACTTCGACCGGCGGCCCTCCCTTGACGGCTATAGTTTCGTTCTCAACGCGCATGCGCGTCCAACCATTCGGCGTCTTGTACTCGAGCGGATCTTGCGGATTCAGATCCTCAAGGTACAGATCCTGCTGATCGAGGCCGAAGATCGTGAATCCCCACGCGATGTGCTGGTTGTGGCCCACAGCGACTCCCGGCAACCCCGGCTCGCCCGCGCCGATCACATCCCACCCGGGTGCCACCAGGTGGACGATATAGCGCAGCGAGGGCAAACCCAGGACTCGATGAGGATCATTCGCCAGAATCGGCTTGCCCGTGGATGTGAGTTTTCCCGCGATCGTCCAGTTATTGCTGCCCTCGGACGTGTCGGATGGAAACTCGATTCTTGCATCACTTCCGACGAGGTTCTTGAGGAGCGAGGGGTTCAGTCCGCTGAAGTCCACACCAGGTGCGGGATCGAGCGTTACTTTCGGATCAAGGCTTAGAATAGAGCCGGCCTTCTCGACGCCGAACTTCGCGACTAGCTCCGCATCGCGGAGTTCGCTGAACGCATTGCCAGTCATCGAAAATGCCGCCATTCGATTGAGACAGTCCTCCGGTTTCCATGGCTCTGGCTGAAACCCGGCTAGCTGGAACTCGATCGGCAGGCCCGGGCCGCCTTTTGCGGTCAACGAGCGTATCTGGGCGTTGATCCCGTCGGTAAAAGCAGCAAGGATCACTTCGGTGTCGGGCGAGTAGCTCTCATACTCAGCTTTCATGTCGCCCCGATAGCGAAGCAGCCTTGCGTTGAGGTCGCGGGGCACGGCCGACGGCCCGAGCACGTCGGCCAGACGACCCTGTCCTGCGCGTTTCCAGATCTCCATCTGGAATAGCCGGTCTTGTGCCGCGACAAAACCCTGGGCAAAGAAGAGGTCGTGCTGGTTCCTGGCGTAAATGTGCGCAACGCCCCAGCGATCTCGAACTACATTGACTGGCTCTTTGAGCCCAGGCACTACGACATTGCCGTGCATCGGCGAAAGCGAGTCGTGCGCCTTGGCGGTCAGTGACTCGGCTGCCTGTTGGGCCGGGGATGAGGTTACAGCCAACAAACCGAGCAGGAAAACACCGATAGGTCTGAGCATAGGCACTGGATTGTAAATGCGGCACGTAACCTGACGCACCTGCCAACCCAAACTCGCCCACCCATCCCAAAGCAGCAGATCCCTGAGAGTATCGGGTTTCTCACCCAGTCGTTTGGTCTCATCAGACCGTTGACAATCGCGACCATATTAGATCAAATTTGACAGTGTCATGATTGACCTAGTATTGCTCGCGGCCCTTTTGCAGCGGCCGGCCTATGGATACGCGCTCAAAAGAACCGCAGGATTGATCTTCGGCAGGGGTGTGCTGCACAACAACGTTGTTTATCCGCTGCTGAAGAAGTTCGTCGAGGCGGGCTGGGTGGAGCAGAGCACGGTTCAGGGCGACCGCGGACAGGAACGGAAGCAATACCGGATCACCCCGGCGGGCAGGCGACATCTGCTGGAGCAAATCGCCACCTTCGGCGAACGGGAAGCCTCCGATGACGGTGAATTTCTCTTCCGCGTGGCGATGTTCGATCTGCTTCCGGAGGAAAAACGGCAACAGATCGTTGCCGTCCGCAAGGTATTTCTGGAGACACGCGTCAAGGAACTCTCCGAGATGGAGAAGACGGGCAAGGCGAGGTCATTCAGCGCCATGGTTCTCAAACGATCTCGAGCTCTCGTGCAAGAAGAACTGGAATGGACTAGCCGACTCCAGCAACGAAGGAGGCAGAGACATGCGAACCGATGAATACACCCTCGGATACAGTGCACCCATACTTCAATTCATGGCGCAACGCACGGCCGAGACACACGCAAGCTTTTTCCTTCCCTACCTGGAACCGGGTTGGCGTGTGCTGGACGCCGGTTGCGGACCGGGGACCATCACGTTGGGATTGGCGCGAAGGACCCATCCTGGACGCGTGCTCGGGGTCGATGCCGAGGATTCGCAGTTCGAACAGGCGTCCGCGGCAGCTCAACACGAAGGACTAAATGCGCAGTTTCTCAAAGGCAGCGTGTATGAACTTCCATTTGAGGGTCAGCAGTTCGATGCCGTCTTCTCCCATGCGCTGCTGGAACACCTCACCGATCCCGCTCGGGCGGTCGGGGAGTTCCGCAGAGTCCTCAAGCCGGGCGGCGTGCTCGGATTGCGCGCCGGAGATTTAGGCGGGCTGCTAATCGATGCCGATTCGGAGCAGGCGGCCGAAGGGTTTGCTTTTTATCTGGCGCAGCAGAAACAGGCAGGCAAGGATCCCAACATTGGCCGCAAACTGGCCAGGGTGATGCGGCGCGCCGGATTTTCGGTGGAGAAGATGAGCGCCTCCTACGAGGTCATCAGCGATCTGCTTATGAAAATTGGACCGCCCCTGGCCGAGCAGTTAAGGCCTTCGGGCCGTTTTCGGAAGCAAGAAGACAGGCCGGAAATCTCTTCGCTCTTTGTCGCACTGGCATGGTGTGAGGCGATCGGCCACGCGGCCTAAAGCGGCTGCATTGCCGGTGGATCCGCACTGATCGAAATGCAGACTCGGTTATCCTTGACGCTGGTCAGGCGGTTCCGGATTGCCCTTGTGCCGCACCGGCACGTCATGCACCAATCTGCCGCGCGGCCTTCGCTGCAGAACGGACGGGCAAAGCACAGCCGGTTGATCAATAGACGCCCGGAATCAGCCGCTTTGTGCGAGCGCTATAGTCTTCGTAATCGGCTCCAAAAGCCAGGCGGAGCGCGTTTTCTTCAACATGAATGCGATGTAACACAGCCAGGGTGGGAGGAACGAAGGCAACCGCAACACGGGCCCATGTGCGCGTGTGAAGGGCTAAGGCCAGAAGGATCAGTTCCAGGCCCAGGTAGGAAGGATGACGGACGAGGCTATAGATTCCCCTTCGCTCGAGTCTCTGCCCGGCGCGCATCGCGACGTTTGCGCTAAAGAATCTGCCCAGGGTAACGATTGCCCCGGCACGAATTCCCAAGCCGAGGATCAAAATCCCAAGGGCCGCAGGCCGGAGCCAGCTGTGACTCCCGGGCATATCGATTGGGAAGAACCCATGCATCCATTCTTCGATCTTGAACGACAAAATCAGGACAACCCAGAGCATGATCTGCGTTCCACGATCGTATATCTTGCCCAACCCCTCGCGCGTTGTTGTGAACAGGGCAATGAGGACTTCTTCCACGATCCATACATTTGTGAGCGTTTGAAAAAAGAATTCGAGATTCATGCCCGTCATGGCTTGCCTCCTGATTCTGCTGCAGCAGCTTTTCGAATCGTGTCTACACTCTCGCGACCCTAAGAGGAGAATGCACTGGGCGTCGAGGAAAAACCAGTAGCAGCTGTCACCGATGAGAGGTGATAGGCATCACCATGACAGCCGTCATATGTTCGGCATGACAGCTCTGGGTGGCCCGGATCGTTTGTCTGGTGGGATGATGAAGCTATGAGCGAGGGGCGGTCCCACGCACCAGAACGAAAGGCGGCTCCGTCGGACACGCAGGTCAGCGATTCCATGCGGAGGTTTCTGCGTGGCCGCTGGATTGTGCGCTGGGTCGGCTTGCTTTATTCCGCATATTTTTTTTTCCGGCCGGCTTATCGGCACTCCTTTGGGGTCTGGATGGAATTTGCGGTTTTTTACGCGGCCTTCGTAATCCTTTATTTTCTCGTCGCCGAGCTCACCGGACGCCGGCAAACGGTGGCGTTTGTGTTGTTCTTTCTCCTCGTCTTTCTTTATTACCCGCTCAATCAGGATGCTTACGTAATATTTGTCTACCCTTTCGCGGTGCTTTGCCTTTTCGTCTGCCGTTTGCGGACCTTGCTCCTGGTGCTCATGGCGATGATGGCGGGAATCGTGGCGGAGACTCGGTATCTCGGTCGCCCTCTTGCCACCGGCGAAAGCGTCCTGCTCTACTGCGCAATTTTTGGGCTCAGTAACTTTGCCTTCGCCCAGCAGGCACGAACCAATGCTCTTCTGGAGAGTGCGAATTCTGAGATTGAGCGTTTGTCCAAAGAAGCGGAGCGCGAGCGCATTGCACGCGACCTGCACGACCTCCTTGGCCATACCCTAACCGTTATCACTGTGAAACTCGATCTCGCCCGGCGCCTGCTGCGCGACGACTCGGACCGCGCGCGGACAGAGATCGTGGAAGCGGAGCAGACCGCCCGGAGTGCTCTCGCCGAGGTTCGGGAGGCCGTGGCCGGCTTACGCGCCGAAGGACTTGACGCAGAGATCAGTCGCGCCCGGCGCAGCCTGCTTTCCGCCGACGTGAAACTGAGCACGACGCTCGCGCCGGTCAGTCTCTCATCAAGCCAGGTCAACGTCCTTGGCCTTGCCCTGCGGGAGGCCGTAACCAACATCGTCCGCCATGCTCACGCCACCATCTGCCAAGTGACGCTCCTCGAAAAGGACGGGTCGATTCATTTCACGATTGAAGATAATGGGCTGGGCGGGCAGATTCGTGAAGGCAATGGACTGCGTGGCATGCGGGAGCGGGTTCAGTCCCTGGCCGGGGACGTAAAGCTGAGGCGCTTTGCCAATGGAGGAATAAACCTTGAAATAACCTTGCCGGCGTCAAGTCGGTCGCAGGCACGATCTGTGTCAGAGATTGTGGGAGAGGCGGATACCCCATGACGAAACGGGTACGGGTGGTGCTCGCTGAAGACCAAAACATGTTGCGGGGCGCACTCGCCGCCTTGCTCTCGATCGAACCCGATATTGAGGTGCTCGGATCTTTTTCCGATGGCGAGCAGGCCTTCCACGCCGTCGGAAAGCACCGTCCGGAGGTTTTGATCGCGGACATTGAGATGCCGAAGATGAGCGGACTCGAACTCACCGCCCGCGTAAAAGAGCTTTATCCTGACACGCGCGTCCTGATACTTACGACCTTCGCGCGTCCGGGATATTTGCGGCGAGCGCTGGAGGCTGGAGCATCCGGCTATCTTCTCAAGGATCGGCCCTCTGAAGAACTCGCCGACGCGGTCCGCAGGGTTGGTCGCGGAGAACGCGTTGTGGATCCCCAACTCGCCTCCCAGATATGGAGCGCGGAAAAAGACCCCCTCAGCGATAGAGAACGTTTGATCCTGCGCCGCGCCGGCGACGGTGAAACCACCGCTGAACTGGCGCATTCGCTGCGGCTGACGGAGGGGACCGTACGCAACTATCTCTCCGAGGCCATCTCCAAGTTGCACGCTTCCAACCGGTTCGAAGCGGCCCGGATTGCTCGCAACAAAGGATGGCTTTGAGCTGCCATGGCAATGCGCTCTCGGCTGCCCAGCGCGCCCATCGGCGCTGGTCGTCGAACCGGACTTCAGGCGCAAGCGCCGGCCAAGGACCTTTCAGATGTCTTCGGCCAGCATCGAACCTGAGACTCCGCGTCCGGAAAAAGGGGACCTATGCCTCAAGCGGCTGGCTTGCGAACCTGCGGTTATTTCCGTGCCCTCTGCAGCTCCTGACACCGTTTCGGTGGCGAGTGAGCGAGTGCAAGCACGGCATTGACATTCGGATTATCGGCTTCTTGATGTCAGTTGCCGGAATCTCAGCACCCCGCCAGACTAGTGCGCAATCTGTGGGGCCACCCACTTCACGCCCAGTTGGTCGTACATAAACTCCAGCATGTAAGTTGCCATGGCAATCTGCTGATCTTCTGACGACCCGATTCCGCCATGTCCGGCGTTGGAAAAGCTGATCAGCAACACGGGATAATTCGAGGCCGTTGCCGACTGCAAGGCCGCGGCGAATTTACGCGAGTGCCAGGGATCGACACGCGGGTCGTTTTCACCCACCATCAGCAATACCGCGGGATACTTCACTCCATCTTTGACGCGATGGTAGGGCGAGTACGCATAGAGCGCCCTAAACTGCTGCGGATTCTGCACCGACCCATACTCCGTCGCGTTGTATTGGCCGTTCTGGGTTGTCTCATAACGCAGCATGTCGTAGAGTCCCGCGACGGAGACGACCGCGCGGAACAAATCCGGACGCTGCGTCAGCACCGCGCCCATCAGCAGACCGCCATTACTGCCGCCCTCGATGCCGAGTTTTGACGGATTTGTGTAGCCCTTGTTGACGAGATACTCGGCACAGGCAAGGAAGTCGTCAAACACGTTCTGCTTGTGGGTCAGCATCCCCTGCTGATGCCACTGCTCCCCGAATTCGCCGCCACCGCGAATGTTGCCGACGGCATACACTCCGCCCGCGTCCAGCCAGGCCACCAGTTCAGGATCGAAGTAAGGCGTCGTACTCAGTCCGAAGCCGCCATAGCCGGTCAACACCGCTGGATTGGCGCCATCGAGCTTCGCGCCTTTGTGCTGCAGAATCGTAATCGGGACCTTTGCCCCATCTTTCGAAGTAGCATAGTCGCGCACGACCTCGACCTCCGCGAAGCTAACCGGCGAGGTCTCACGCATGGCTGTCTTCGTCACCCTGCGTGTGGAGGCGTCATAACGGAACCAGGCCATCGGATCGACGTAACTCGTGTTGCCGAAGAGAATCTCGTCGCCATTGAGCGGCACAATCTCCGTGATGGTTGAAACCGGCTCGGAGGGAACGCTGCCCAGCTCGCGCCCGTTGCGGTCGTAGATGCGAATCTGGCTCGGGCCGCCGGTCAGCTCCGTAACGTAGAGCCGCGTCGGGGTCGGCAGAAACGTGGGTTGCATCCCCGCCAGGCTGTACTGGAAGTCCTGGATCACCGCCGAGCTCTCCGGCACAATGACCTTCGCGTTCTTCACGCTGGGCGAAGACAGCGGTGCCTGCAAGAGTTTGCCTCTGGGCGCGTGCTCGCGGGAAAGCATATATACCCCATCCTCGCCAATCACAACTGCTTTTACTCCGTCTGAGAATTCCGTAATCTGCGTCCACCTTCCGTCCGGATCGCACAGGAAGTGTTCGTACTGGCCGCCATCGCCGTTACCCACGGTGGCGAGTAGAAACTTGCCATTCTGGCTGGCGCTTAGAACCGTCTCAGCGATGCGCGGGAAATCCTTTCCCAGAACATAGGTGTCAGCGGTTGCAGGCGTGTCCAGCCTGTGAAAATAGATTTGCTGGTAAAAGTTCAAGTCCTGCTCGGGACGTTCGCCCGGCCGGGGATAACGGGTGTAGTAAAAGCCGCTCCCATCGGCCTTCCAAACCAGGCTGCCGCCGCCAATCGCAGTGACGTGAGGAACCACGTCGGGGAGCGCTTTGCCGGTTCGGACTTCGTAGACGTGTACCTCGCCTGCCTCTGATCCACCTTGCGCCAGCGAAACTGCAACCCGGCTGCCGTCCTCCGAAGGCACATAGAACTGGATGGCAGTTGAGTTGGTGGCGTCGATCTGCGTGGGATCGAGCACGATGTGCCGGGAAGCCAGGTCGTCGGGCGACGACAGTGTCACCAGCATCGGCTGCTGCTTGCCCGGTTCGAAGTTCATGGCGAACAGAACACCGCCGCGGACGTTGAGAGCGTAGTAGCTGGGCGAACTGGCTTTGTCGAGGGCCTTCAGAAACTGCTGGATCTCGCCGTGCATGGGCAGCGGATCCAGCCTGGCCCGCGCATGCGCATTCTCCGCTTGTGTCCACGCAATGACTTCGGGACTCCTGCCGTTTTCCAGCCAGCGATAGTCATCCGTGACTGTTACCCCGTGATAGTCATCGGTCACGGGATGCTTGGGAGTGGCAGGTAGGGCTGGAGCAGTTGCCTGCCAAGCGACAGCAGCCACGGTGAACAGAAACAAAACGGCCCATGGCAGACGAAGACGACACATGATTGACCTCCGCGATTTTATTTCGGCAAGAAAAAAGCAGAAGCGGCTAACCACACAGGGAATGCGTTCCCGCAAAAGGTGCGTAAACCAGGCGGAGCGGTCGTCGCGCATGTGAAAGTCATTCTAAAGGGAAAAGGAGCCCAGTTGCCCAGCTATCTCTGCCGGATATCATTGAGCCCCATATTTCCGTTTCTGACTTGCCGTTGATCGCTATTCCATCCGTCCCGGTTGGAGAAATGCCAATTGAACTTCTTTCAGATTCGTATTCCACAAAAACCGAACTAGGCTTGAGATGTCGAAGCGGCATGCCTCCGTCGTGCGACGCCGGCTTGATCTGCCATCTGCGCGGCGGCACCTCTGGTCTCAAGCGCCGGAAAGCTTATTCCCCAAAACCCATTTGCGGCGTCGCCCCCCTCGGTAAACTCGATTCCGTAAACTGAAACTCCCTGAGACACAGCCAACTGGGCGACTACTCGGGCCGATAGTTTAGTTCCACGCGTATTGCGTACGCTTACAGTCGAGCCGACCAACAACTGACGCGATACATGGATCGCCGCTCCGTATCGGTTCAGATTGGTGGCTTTTGCGGGCATTGTGAAGGGGCACTTTTGATTGTCTTCTCCCGACAATCCGATAGGTATGCTCAAAGCCATTCGACTGCTCCTGCGTTTAGCAATCTGAGTGCGGGAGGTCGCTGGGATGGTGGCCATCGATATTCGGTGTTCTCCTCTGAAGTGGTGTTACTAGATTCTCATGCTGACCCGGAGAGGGTAGAGCGAAGGGGCACCACGCGCAACTGTACATTGGTCACAACCGTCTGGTTACCATGCGAGAGCGCACCAAGTTTTAGGTCTGTTTCCCAGGAGTTTGCCCCTCATTTTTCCGGCAACGGAAGAACTCGAGCGCAATCACCGTGTTCCGCCCAGCTCGATGCCCTTTCCCGGCATCCTCTATGGGAAGGCGATTTCACTCAAGTCCCAGCAACAGGAAGACACAGCGATTGCTTATCGGCCTGAAGCCCTTAGTCAACTTCCTCGAATACGTATTCGTGCTGCGCATCCCGGATGGTCAACGTTCGCTGGGGCCGCGAGCCCACCACGAACTCAAAGCCCATCTCACCCGGTACTATCGTGATGAAGGAAATAGTGCCATCAGGGTTCTTGCGACTTCCGACTTCGCTTTTCCACTCGCCAAAATCAAATATCGTGGAAGTGCCTGACCGGCTGACGGTAAGTTCTCCGAGGGACGGATTGGCGTAATGTTTGGCCAGCTTGGCTGTCTCACCGTCGTCGGCCGGGATGGTGAGCAGCTTGCGATCGGCGGCAAGACTGGAATAGAAGTTCCGGGCGTCAGCATTGAGCAGCGCCTCGGCTTCGGGGTGTCCGTCGAAAAGAACTTCGAGCAACTTGCGCCGGAAGCGGTCTCGAAGCACCCACCCCGGGTCGGCATTGGTCAGGACCACGGCGCCGACATTTTGCTGCGGCAGCCAGATCATGTCGCTGTGATATCCAACCAAGTCGCCGCCGTGATGAACCACGGGCACACCGTAGGTCGTGTCGACCATCAAGCCCATCCCATAAGTAACGTCTTTGCCGATGTTGACCTGCGGAACGCGACGTTCCAGCAGCGGCTGCTTGGACACGTAGATCGTTCCATCGGGAAGTTTGCCCTCAGCAAGTTCCATGGACACGTATTTCAGCATGTCGCGGGCGCTGCTCCACGCGCCTCCGGCAGGACGCGCCGGGATGACGGCATCGTTGATTGCTGTCATCGCCCGGGCGGTTTTCCCGTCGGCATCAGGCGCGTGCGCACCGGCGTGGTTGCTCGCGAAGGCGCGCTTGAAGTCGAAGGTCGTGTTCTTCATCTGTAGCGAATCGAACACATACGATTGCATGGCGCTGTCGTAAGCCGCCCCCAGTTCCATCTCGGGGTGGATGACGTGAGCCGCCGTATATCCAGCCGCCGCGGCCATAAGATTCGAATACTGGAACAGCTCACCGAATTTCGAGGTGGGCTGCATGGTGCCGAGAAGCGCAAGAGTGCTCTCAGGTGTCATCCTGCCGTAATCAAAGATCCACTCCAGATCTTGCCGCGGCATTCCGGTACACGCACAGATCAAGTGTTTGACGAGAACGCTGTGGGTTGTCTCGTCGCTGCCGAGACGGAAAGTCGGCATCAATCTAATGACCGGCGTATCCCAGGTGATGCGGTGTTCATCCACCAGCTTGGCCAGTAACAGCGTGGTCATGGCCTTCGTATTCGAGGCCACCATAAACAGGGTGTCGCCATCTGGCTTCTCTGTGCCACCCAGCTCTTTGACTCCAAAACCGTCAGCGAAGATGACCTTCCCGTCCTGTACCAATCCGAGAGCGACGCCCGGAACTCCCAGTACTTTTTGTCCCTGCTCGACGAAACGGCCCAACTCCGCAATCCGCGTTTGATCGAGACGATTCGCCTTCTTTCCGGCAAATGACTCGCGGGTGTATCCCTTGGGGAGCAGGCGCCCATAGATGAGAGAAATCTGACCGCTGCGCTTGCCCGCGACGGCATCGGCCATGTCCGCGATGACAACCGTCCAACTCGACCCGGAGT